>JBGVCE010000071.1:0-2456 GCA_045226235.1 Anaerobutyricum sp. | reverse complement strand
AGCGTGAGCGGAAGCAGTTATTACGGTCAGCTGATGGAGAAGATACAGGCGGGATCTTCTGAGTTTATCACCGGCAGGGATTCCATTCTGATCGATCTGTCATCATGGTACCGGGATTCGCTCGCTCCAAAGATTGAAACCATTCAGGATGCAATCGGGTTAAGGAAGACCATCAGGTTTAAGTATTATTCTCCTAGCGGGGACACGGAAAGGGAGATGGAGCCTTATTATCTGATCTTCAAATGGACAAGCTGGTATGTCTACGGATACTGTCTCTTGAGAAACGATTTCAGACTATTTAAGCTGAATCGCATGGATAATATCACGCATAAAGCCTCCTTTGAGGAGAATCGTGAGGTTCCGATGCCGGATCTGTCAAGCGAGAAAGTATTTCCTGCGAAAGACCAAGTTAAGGCGTTGTTTGATCCTTCGATGAAATGGCAGCTTGTGGAAGAGTATGGCGTGGATTCCTTTACGGAACAAGATGACGGCAGCCTGTTGTTTGAACACGAGTATGCGGATGATGAGGGACTGCTTTCCTGGATGCTTTCGTGCAGAGATAAGGTGACTGTCCTGAAACCGGGGCGTATTAGGGAAAAGCTCTATCAGATTACCTCTGAAATAGCCAAAAGATATGAAGGAGAACGGAAATGAAAAACAAGGCGTTGGTCGTGATAGACCTTCAGAATGACATTACGAAGAATTACAAAAAGATCGTAGGGCAGGTAAATGCGGCAATCGATTGGGCAGTGACGGGAGATATGCACGTCATCTATATCAGGCACTACAATCTGTCCGAAAAAACAAGAACCTTCAAGCCGGACACCAAAGGCGCTGAACTGGTTCCTGAACTTAAGGTCGTGTCAGAGAATGTTTTTGAAAAGTCTAAAGCCAGTGCTCTTACGGGTGAAGTGTTTGCGGGCTTTATTGAGAAAAAGGACATAGACGAGTTTTACATCACTGGTGCTGATGCAACGGCCTGCGTCAAGTCAACAAGCTACAATCTGGTAAAAGCCGGATATAAGGTACACGTGATATCTGATTGTGTAACAAGCTATGATCTGAAAAAGCTAGATGAAATGTTTGCGTATTATGCGGATAAGGGCTGCGAAGTATTGACGCTTGAAGAGTGCATGAGGGAAAAGGAGGACAAGACATTATGAGATTGGATGGTTTCGGGTTACTTGTTGAAGATATGGGAAAGATGATCCGGTTTTATAGGGATGTGCTTGGATTTGAGATCAAGGAAGCGGAGGATGCTTCCAATGTGTATCTTGTGAAAGACGGAACGCTGTTTCTGCTGTACGGCAGGAATGATTTTGAGAAGATGACAAGCCACCGGTATGAGTATGTTAAGGGTCTGAATGGTCATTCGGAGATTGCTCTTTATGTTAATACCTTTGATGAGGTTGATGCAGCATTCAAAAATGCGGTAGAGAATGGGGCAACACCAGTTTTAGAGCCGGAACTTGAACCGTGGGGACAGAGAACCTGTTATATTGCTGATCCTGAAGGAAATCTGATCGAGATCGGTTCCTGGAATAAGCCTTTTGAAGATAAGGATGCGGGGAGGTAAACATAAGTGGCGTTTGATTTCAAGAAAGAATACAAAGAGTTATATATGCCGAAGAATAAGCCTAGCATCGTGACGGTACCGAGGATAAACTATATTGCCGTGCGCGGAACTGGGGATCCGAACCAAGAGGATGGAGAATATAAGCAGTCTATCGGGTTGCTATACGGTATCGCATTTACAATCAAGATGAGTAAGAAGGGTGATCATCGGATTGATGGGTATTTCGATTATGTTGTTCCTCCACTGGAAGGGTTCTGGTGGCAGGATGGAGTGGATGGAATCGACTATGCGCACAAGGAAGATTTCCATTGGATATCTGTAATCCGCCTTCCTGATTTCGTGACAGAGAGAGACTATCGGTGGGCTGTGAGTGAGGCGACGAAAAAGAAAAAGCAGGATTTCTCCAAGGTTGAGTTCCTGACAGTGGAAGAAGGACCATGCGTCCAGTGTATGCATATCGGCTCTTATGATGATGAGCCTTCTACAGTTGCCATGATGCATGAGTTAATGGAACAGCAGGGTTATGAGCTGGATATTACGGAGAGGCGCCTTCATCATGAGATCTATCTGAGTGATGCCAGGAAGGTAGCTCCGGAGAAGCTGAAGACCGTGATCAGGCATCCGATCAAGGCAAAGGGGGATTGAACACATGGAATACATCAGAGTCACAAAGGATAATCTGGAAAAGGAAAACATCTGCTGTGCGATTTCCAACAACAAGGATGTGCAGGTATCTTCAAAGAAGGCCTGGCTTGCGGACAGATTTGATGAAGGTCTTGTTTTTCTGAAGAGTGTGGAGCGCGGCAAGTGCTTTATTGAATATATCCCTGCGGAAAACGCATGGATTCCGATTGAGGCTGATGGGTATATGTATATTGAC
>JBGVCE010000070.1:0-2453 GCA_045226235.1 Anaerobutyricum sp. | reverse complement strand
GCTTCTTGATATATCCGGGTTTTTCAGGATCTGCAATCACATTCATGCCGTCCTGGATCACTGCGAATTTATCTACAACCTGGTTTTCAATCACAGCACCGGCACCTATTTTGGAATAAGCAAGGATGACACTGTTTTTGATAACGGCGCCTTCTCCGATGGAAACGCCACGGCCTATGATACTGCCTTCGATAGAACCCTTAACCGTACAACCGTTAGATACCACGGAATTCTTTACAGTGGCTCCCGGGAAAAACTGGGTCGGACACGAATCGGAAGTCTTGGTGTAGATTGGCCATTCTTTTGTAAACAGATTATCAGCTTCCTCTTTATTGAGAAGACGCTGATTTGCTTTATAATAGGATTTCAGACTGGTGATCGGCGCGAAATAGCCCACATGCTCCACAGCCTTGATCTTAAGCTCAGCAGCCCTGGCACTGACGATATCCGCCAATGAGTACATGGAGGAAGTCGCCCTGGCTGCCTGAATCAGGGTCAGCAGGAGATCTTTCTTCATCACGTAGGTTTCCATGAAGATATTTGCCACATCATTGTCTCCCAGACATGGTGATATACTGGCAACTCTTTCTCCATCCAGAATAAGCTTATTACAGGTGGAATAGCCTTCTCTTGCATCGTTCACCTTGTGATAGAGAACGCTGATATCCGCGTCACTGGCCTGATGATTCTTTAAAAACTCATCGAAATCCTGGCGGAATATCATACAGCTGGGAGTAATTACCACATATTCCTCATGCATGCCTTCAAGCTTATCCATATTCTCCACAAAGGCATTGATATTCGTATTATAAATCTCGTTCAGATTCTCTTCTCTGGGGAAGAGCATCTGAATCTTTCCTCTTTTTGAGTTGATATTATAATGACGGCCTGTTCCGATGGTAGATACGATAGACCGGGGATTACTGCTGATATATACCTGGATCCGGTCGATATTACTGTTGCTGAAATTGGAAATAGGGAAATCGATCACACGATATCTGCCCAGGAAAGAAAACGCACCGATGGAACGATATTTCTGAAGTCCCTCAACCTTCTGCTCTGCAGATGAAGTAATAATACCAAATGCTCTTGTCATGCTAATCTACCCCCTTAAACATCCTTTGCTACCAGCAGGATTTCTTTGCTGTCCGCATCGCCAACGACTGCATTTTTACTGATCTTTACACCATCTGCAACCAGTGCACGGATCACCGTAGCCCCAGCCTCAACAACAACATCAGGCATAAGAACGGAATCGATAACCTTGGCCCCGTCTTCCACAACGGCACCGGTAAAGAGCACAGAATTCCTGGCCGTACCGGACACAGTACATCCCTGAGTGATATAGGCATTATCAATCTCCGCATCCGGTCCGAAATATGCAGGCATAGCCGTAGCATCTTCTGTGTAGACAGTCCAGGAAGAATCATTCAGATCAAGCTCGTTATCCTCTCTGAGCAGATCCATGTTGGCTTCCCAGAGGGAGTCAATCGTTCCCACATCCTTCCAGTATCCTTCGAACTTGTAAGCAACCATCTTGTCGCCACCGTTCAGAAGCGTCGGGATAATATTCATGCCAAAATCATGCTTGGAATCCGGATCGTCCTTATCTGCCAGCAGAATCTCACGGATTCTCGGATAATCAAAGATGTAGATTCCCATGGAAGCCAGAGTGCTTCTGGGGTGGGCAGGTTTCTCCTCGAAATCGACGATTCTTCCCTCATCATCCGTAATCATGATACCAAAGCGGGTAGCCTCTTCCATGGTAACCGGCATAACGGCTATGGTCGCGACGGCATTCTGCTCTTTGTGGTATGCCAGCATCTTATCATAATTCATCTTATAGATATGATCGCCGGAAAGAACCAGAAGATATTCAGGATCATAATTATCAATAAAGTCAATATTCTGAGTTATGGCATCCGCTGTTCCCCGGTAAACGTCCAGGTCCGCGTCAGCTTTCTCACGAGGCGGAAGAACAAAGACACCACTATCTTTGGTGTCCAGTCCCCAGAGTCCGCCTTTTGCTGCATAAGACCCCAGAAGAACCGACTCATACTGGGTCAGAACACCCACGATGTCTATTCCGCTGTTGGCGCAATTACTCAGAGGGAAATCGACGATACGGTATTTACCGCCATAATATACCGCAGGTTTTGCCACTTTGTTGGTAAGATCGTGTAGACGGCTTCCACGGCCACCTGCAAGGATCATTGCTACCATTTCATTCTGTTTCATGATGTCTCCCTTCTTAGTTTGAAAATTATTTAGTTAAAGGTTAACGTGACCGGTTTCCGGCCGGTCTCTGATACTCACATTATATCACACTCCCCCTGTGCTGTTCAATTCAGAACCGTCCGGATATGTAAGAACTATTTGGTTGGTTCTGTTTTTTTGTATGGTCTTATGGTAGAATATATTTAGAATATGTATTTACACATAATCGTCGTAAT
>JBGVCE010000069.1:0-2782 GCA_045226235.1 Anaerobutyricum sp. | reverse complement strand
CAGTGATTACGGACAACCGATACCTTGCCTTAATTCTGATGTCTTTTCCCAAAGTAATGCTGAAGTGGAATATGAGGTGGATTTTTCTCAAATTCGTGGCCAGGCCCTTGCCAAAAGGGCACTGATGATCGCAGTAGCCGGCTTTCATAATATCTTTCTGGATGGTCCTCCGGGTGTAGGCAAATCCATGCTGGCTGCCGCAGCGGCCGGAATACTTCCCAAGATGACCAAGGAAGAGATTATAGATGTGACCATGATCTACAGCGTAAAGGGGCTGCTGGGAGAAGAGGAACCATGGATTGGTCACAGACCATTTCGAAATCCCGGACATGCGGTTACTCAGATTGGTTTGTTCGGAGGAGGGATTGATCCAAAGCCAGGAGAGATTTCCCTGGCACATAAGGGTGTCCTGTTTCTGGACGAATTCACAGAGTACCGGAGAAAAGAAATCCTGGAGATGCTCAGAATCCCAATAGAAGATCATCGGATTATGATCGTGCGCAACGAACGTACCATTACTTATCCGGCGGATTTTCTTCTCATCGCTGCCTCTAATCCATGTCCCTGCGGTTATTTTCCGGATCGGAGCCGATGCCATTGTACCCTGCGCCAGATTACGAATCATCAGAGCCGGCTCAGCGGGCCGATTCTGGACCGGATTGATCTTTTCGTAAGGTGTGAGGAGGTTGACTACAGGACCATGACCACTCACCGGGAAGAAACCACCAGTGCTTATATCCGGGAGAGGGTAATGGAAGCATGGCAGATACAGAAATACAGGGCGGCCGGCCGAAAAGAGTATTTTAACGGAAGAATGATGACCTCCGATATCGGAAAGTTCTGTAAACTGTCTTCAGAAGATAATAAACTGCTGGAGAAAGCCTATGACACTTATCATATGTCCGGAAGAAGCCTAAACAGGACCCTGAAAGTGGCCAGAACCATAGCGGATCTTGATGGAAGCGAAGATATAAGAACTGACCACCTGGAAGAGGCTCTCCTGTATCGTCGTCTAAGGCCAGGCATGGGGGATTGGGCATGACGGAACATGATAAAGAATTTTACTGGTATTGGTTTGTTAATATTAAAGGGATTGGTAATATAATGAGAGTCAGGCTTATGGAGCGATTCAGGCATCCCCGGTTTTTTTATGAGTGCGACCCCGAGGAGCTGAAAAATCTGTTGTCAGAAAGTCAGATAGAATCCTTCAGGAGAAGCAGGAACTATTCTCTTGTCGAAGAGGGCTTAAAAAGGCTTAAAGGGGAGGGAGCCCGATTTGTTCACTGGCAGTCCCAGGATTATCCCCATAGGTTTCGAAACCTCTACGACCCTCCATACGGATTTTACTTAAGAGGCAGACTTCCGGATCCTGACTGCCCCGCAGTTGCCATCGTGGGCTCGAGAAAAGCCTCACAGTATGGCAGAAAAGCCGCAGAGATGTTTGCTTCTGAGCTTGCGGGACAAGGGGTTGCCATCATAAGCGGTATGGCATCCGGTGTCGATAGCGAGGCCCACAGAGCAGCGCTGGCTTCTTCCGGGATGACCCTGGGTATCCTGGGAGGGGGAATCGACAGCATGTACCCGAAGGAAAACTGGAATCTCTATCTGGATATGTATGAGAAGGGAGGAATCCTCTCAGAGTATAATCTGGGAACAGTAAACAGATCGGGTCTATTTCCTATGAGAAACCGGCTGATCAGCGGGATATCCGACTGTATCCTGGTGGTGGAAGCCGGGGTAAAAAGCGGATCCCTTATCACTGCGGATCAGGGGATGGAACAAGGAAAAGAAGTCTATGCTGTGCCGGGACGGGTCACGGATGTCATGAGCCGTGGATGCAACCATTTGATTGCCCAGGGAGCTTCTATTGCCGAATCCCCGCAATCGCTTCTGGAGGATCTGAGAAGTCTGTGGGAGAGGACCAGGGGGGTATATTTCTCTGTGCACAATAAAACCGAATATGAATCATACCACTTAGATGATCCTAGAGTACAATCCTCCTATACCATGGAAGAACAGATGATCATGGACACTCTTGATGAGATAGAACCCAGAACTTTTGATTTCATAATGTCAGGAACCGGTCTGCCCCTGAATATCCTGCAGCATATCCTGATCAGACTGGAGATGAAGTCATGTATCCTGCAGGTTCAACAGAATATGTATCTTAAGAAAATCTGATAGAAATAAAAGAAAATAAAATATTCAAAAAATATACTTGCGTCCCGAAACAAAGTAGTGTATGATTGAAAAAGTTTTGTGGATTATTTATCGTTTGACAAATAAATAAAACGATTGAGGAGTGTATTTGCGATGCCGAATAATCTGGTTATTGTCGAATCACCTGCAAAGGCTAAGACAATTCAGAAATTTTTAGGAAAATCATATAAAGTGATAGCATCCAACGGACATGTCCGTGATCTGCCCAAGAGCACACTTGGGGTTTCGCCGGAGAATGATTTCGAACCGAAATATATTACTATCCGGGGAAAGGGTGATATATTGGCTCAGCTTCGCAAAGAAGTGAAGAAGGCAGATAAGATCTATCTGGCTACTGACCCGGACCGCGAGGGGGAGGCAATCTCCTGGCACCTGTATCATGCCTTGAATCTGAATGATAAGACATGCCGCAGGATTACTTTTAATGAGATTACGAAGGCAGCTGTTAAGAAATCCATCAAGAATTGCCGGGACATCGATATGGACCTGGTTGATGCGCAGCAGGCCAGGCGTATTCTTGACCGTATCGTGGGACATAAGATTAGTCCTATCCTCTGGTCCA
>JBGVCE010000068.1:0-6520 GCA_045226235.1 Anaerobutyricum sp. | reverse complement strand
CTTTTTCTTACCTCGTCTGTGATAACAAATGCTCTGGTTACCTCGGAACCGGTTCCTGCGGTAGTATTGACGGCAATCAACGGCTGACCCTTCTTCTCAGAAAGTTCCAGGCCATTGTAATCCTCAACCTTTCCTCCGTTTGTCACCAGGATACTTACGCCCTTGGCAACATCTATGGGTGAACCGCCTCCAACACCAATGATAAAATCACAGGCTTCCCTGTCGTAGACTTCCTTGGCTGCGTATACCAGGGCAACCGTTGGATTTGGCTTTACATCAGAATAAATCGCATAAGGAATGCCTACTTTATCCAAAACATCCGTAACGATCTTAACTGTCCCGATCTTAACCAATCCGGGATCGGTAACTACCAGTGCTTTTGTTCCTCCAAAAGCTTCGATATGACGCGGCATCTCATTGATACAGCCCTCACCGATTATGGTATGAACCGGTTGATATAATTCAGTAAAACCCATTTTCTCCTCCTCCCCGGCTTGTCAGAATCAGCCGGCATATTCTATTCATATGATTGGTATTATAATCCGATACTTATCAACATTATACAACAACCGAGGCTTCAGGGTCTATTGAATATATTGCTATTAATGGGAAATTTCTGTACTTATTATATCATAGTATGTGATCCATCAGTTCCAGGGGCTCGTGGATGATAGTATGAACCCCCAAAGATCTTAAGAAAGCTTCATCCCGGAATCCCCAGGAGCACAGAACCGGTTCCAGGCTGGCATTTGCAGCAGTTTTCACATCCACCTCGGAATCACCCACATAGACGGATTCATCGGCGCTGCTGCTTAAGATCTCCATAGCCTTGTATACGGTATCCGGCGCCGGTTTTTTTCGTATGCCTGCCTCTTCATTTTCCCCTATGGCCACAGGAATAGAACCTTTAAAATATATATGAGCCAGTTCCTTTACTGCGAAGTCAGGCTTGTTGGAAACGATAGCCATCTTGATCTTCTTTTCCTGTAGGGCTGCAATCAGTTCTTTGATTCCGGCATATGGTTTTGTAAGATCATTGCAGTGGACTCCATAATGTTCTTTGAATATATTCAGGGCCTTCCCGATGGTTTCATCATCTGTCCCCTGAGGGACACATTTTCTGATCAGGACCAGGACGCCGTTCCCTACAAAATTTCTTATCTCGTCTATGCTCCGCAGGGGAAACCCCAGCTCTTTCATGGCATAATTAGCGCTGGCTGCCAGATCGTCCAGGGTATCCAGTAAAGTTCCATCCAGATCAAATATCACGGTAGTCTTCTTGCTCATTTCTTTCCCCTTTCTGAATGTTTCTACCATAATAGTACATAGAGAAAAATAAAAATCAAGAGAAATGTGCAAGGCAATAAGGCAATTGTATATAGAGCAGGATAATGATATAATTTTTATAACACAACTTTTTACAAAAACAAGTGACAGGCAGGGAGAAGATTATGGCAGTACAGGTAAAAAGTGAGATCGGAAAACTTCGGAAAGTCATACTCCACAGACCGGATAAGGAGTTGGAGCATCTGGTGCCCGGCGACCTGGAGAGACTTCTCTTTGAGGATATTCCCTATCTGAAGACCGCCCGATCTGAGCATGACCGCTTTGCGGACCTCCTTTGCGGACAGGGAGCGCAGGTCCTTTATCTGGAGGATATGACGGCTGAAGTGTTAAAGCAGGATCGGGATATTAAGAGGGAATTTATCAGGCAGTTCCTGGAGGAGGGCCATGTGACGGACTCCAGGACGAAGGAAAATCTACAGTCATACCTGATGGACATTCCTGATGAGAAAAAACTGGTATTAAAACTGATGTCAGGTGTGAGGGAAAATGAGCTGACCATCAGCAGCAGGGGACCTCTGGTATCTCTGCTGGGAACCCAGAGCCGGTTCCTGCTGGATCCCATTCCTAACCTCTATTTTACGCGGGATCCCTTCGCCTGTATTGGAAATGGTATCAGTCTGAACCGGATGCATTCATCCACCAGGAGGAGGGAAACCATCTTCGGTCAGTATGTGATAAAGTACCACCCCGAGTTTGCCGGGGCTAAGATTTATTATGACAGGAATAACCCCTACGCCATTGAGGGGGGAGACATATTGAATCTGAGTCCTAAGGTGTTGGCTATCGGTATCTCCCAGAGGACTACAGCCGAGGCCATTGAGCTGCTGGCGAAAAACATTTTCTCGGATGAAACTTCCCGGATTGAAACTATCCTTGCCCTGGACATACCCTCTGTCCGTGCCTACATGCACCTGGATACGGTATTTACCCAGGTTGATTATGATACTTTTGTCGTTCATCCGGGTATCCTAAGACCCCTGAGGGCTTTTGAAATTAGTAGAGGTATGGGAGCAAATGACCTTAAGGTAAGGGAAGCTGACCAACCCTTTAAGAAATTTCTGGCTTCCTGCCTGGAACTGGATGAGGTATCTCTGATCCTATGCGGAGGCAAGGACCGGATTGCCTCGGAGAGGGAGCAGTGGAATGACGGTTCCAATACTCTGTGTGTCGAACCGGGCAAAGTTCTCGTCTATGACAGAAATTATGTCACCAACCAGATTCTCCAGGAGAGGGGGATCCAGGTCCTGGAGATGACGAGCTCTGAGCTTTCTAGGGGACGGGGCGGCCCACGCTGTATGAGCATGCCGATATACAGAGATGAATGATTGATTAAAATGCGATAAAAACGGAGGAAATGACATGTCATTTAAGATGCCAATATATCATCATCCCGATTTTAGTGAGGAGAAATTTGCCAATGCGCCTGACGTGATCTATGAGTGTGCCCTTATGGACGGTGTGGCCCCTGATAACTTCCACAGTACTTCCATGTACCCGGAGTATTTTAAGGTGGAGGGAGACTGGAAACTGGCTAAGGAAAGCCGGATGGATTCCTGTGTTATTATCTGTCGGAACGGGGAACTGGCGGTGGTGGAACCCAGGAACCTGAAGAAGGGGGATAAGGTGATTCTGGGAAGGACAGAAGATGGGGAAGAAGGAATCTACCTGCATTGCTCCGGCTTTTCCTATGAAGAGGCAGAGTTGAAAGACCAGTTTGTATTTCGTCAGGGACGAAGCCGTGAGACCTCTTATGCCCGGGATTATGATAAACTATTTGAATTGCTTAAACATGAGAAGGAGCATGGGTATATCCTATGGGTCATGGGGCCTGCCCTTGCTTTTGATGCCGACGCCAGGAAAGCCATGCAGTCCTTGATCGAAGCGGGTTATGCACATGGCCTCATGGCAGGAAATGCCCTGGCTACCCATGACCTGGAAGGGGCCTACCTTCACACAGCCCTGGGGCAGGATATCTACACCCAGAAATCCCAGCATAACGGACATTATAATCATTTGGACGTATGTAACAAAGTGAGAAGGAGCGGATCTATCCCTCAGTTTATCCGGGACTACGACCTGAAGGATGGGATCATATGCAGCTGCGTAGAGAAAGGAATTCCCATCGTTCTGGCAGGTTCAATCCGGGACGACGGTCCCCTCCCGGAGGTGATCGGCGATGCCTATGAAGCAGCCTCTGCCATGAGAGAGCTGGCAAAGAAAGCCACCACGGTAATCTGTATGGCCACCATGCTTCACACCATCGCCACGGGCAACATGACTCCCTGTTATAAGGTTATGGAGGACGGCGAGGTCAGACCGGTGTACCTGTATACGGTGGATGCGGATGAGTTTGTGGTAAATAAACTCCTGGATCGGGGCAGCCTCAGCGCCACCACCGTAGTGACAAATGTGCAGGATTTTATTACTCTGGTAGCGAAAGGATTGGGAACTATTAAGTAGAAAAAAGGATGAGTCAGAGACATTTGTGATTGACAATATCATGCCGGACAGTTAAGATGGTCTTCGTATATATTTATAGTGATTTAATACAAGGAGAAGACGCATTATGATAGAAGTTATCACAGAAGCGCTGGCTGATTCTGTTATAGATACGATTAAACTATTTCCATTTTTGCTTCTGACTTATCTTATTATGGAATACATCGAGAGAAAAACGGAGGAAGGATCCGTCGAGATGCTGGGTAAGGCAGGGGGATTCGCCCCCCTGTTTGGAGCAGGGGTGGGAGCCGTTCCCCAGTGTGGTTTTTCAGCCGCCGCCGCATCTCTTTATTCCGGTGGATTGATTTCCATCGGTACTTTGATGGCAGTCTTTCTGTCCACTTCAGATGAGATGCTTCCCATTTTTCTTTCTTCGGCGGTACCGGTAGCTTCGGTGGTCAAAGTATTGCTTATGAAAGTGATCATCGGGACAGTAACCGGTATGGGAATTGATTTCTTTCTACGCATGACCAGATACAGATATAAGACGCAGAAACATATTCATGAACTGTGTGAGCAGGAGCATTGCGGATGTGAGGAAGAGGCTGGTATCGTCCGGTCGGCCCTGGTCCATAGCTTACATATTTCTCTGTTCATTTTCATCTGTTCCTTCCTGATTGCCTTACTGGTGGGAGGACTGGGAGAGGAGGCTGTGGCAGAAGTTATAGCAGGATATCCCGTGGCGGGGGTTCTTCTTTCCGGTCTGATCGGTCTTATCCCCAACTGCGCTGCCTCAGTTATGATCACGCAGTTATACCTTTCAGGGATTCTTGGCCTGGGACAGTTGATGGCCGGACTCCTGGTAGGGGCAGGTGTAGGACTTCTGGTCCTTTTCCGGACAAACCGTCACATGAGTGAAAATCTGAAGATTCTGGCCATGCTGTATGGATTAGGTGTTTTCTGGGGGCTGTTCATTCAGTGGACAGGGGTCGTGATTTGAGAAAGGCTATCATAAAATAGGAAGATTATATGTAGATAGGAAAGGATGACGCAAGTCGTCCTTTTTTCGTAGACAAAACTATAGAAAAAAGATATATTTGATGCAAACAGATATTGCTGGAGGAGGTTCGGATATGCTGATACATCACCTTTCAGACGGGGACGTGGTTCATCATTATAAGAAGTCTATCGTGGTCATATTTGCAGGGAAACGTCATGTGTTAAGTACCGGGCCCAATAACGGGGGATACCGGGAGGATTTACAGGCTGTCTTTAACCGGGATGATAACCCTGGGCCGGGGATGGCCTGTGTCATGAAGGATGAAACCTATGAGGGACATATGAATCTGGTGGCTTTGGAAGACCTGGGACTTGATCCGGCCAGATGTACCGGTCTGTGTACTGCGGCCAGCATGAAGAATGCCTCCCTTCAGACCTTGTCTTATCAGGATCTTAGGGTGACAGCCATCGTCACGGCCGGAATTGAGCATAACGGCGGCCGGGCAGGAGACCCGGCAACCTTTCATGAGGAAAACGGCCGGTTTTTCATGCTGCCATCAGAAGAAGGCTGTGGGGAAAGAATCCCCGGGACCATAAATATTATCCTGCACATCAATGCTGACCTTGATCCGGGTACCCTTGCCAGGACCATCATGACCGCCACGGAGGCTAAGACGGCGGTTTTGCAGGAGCTGATGGCAAGAAGCCATAA
Source organism: Anaerobutyricum sp. (assembly GCA_045226235.1). Lineage (GTDB taxonomy): Bacteria > Bacillota > Clostridia > Lachnospirales > Lachnospiraceae > Anaerobutyricum. The sequence continues at coordinate 1,023 of JBGVCE010000068.1, read as the reverse complement.
TTCCGATGGACTGGCCACCGGATCCGGCACGGATGGGATTATCAGTATCTGTAATCCGGAATCCTCCTTGAGACTGACGAATGCCGGGAAGAACAGTAAGCTGGGGGAGCTGATTGGTAAAACAGTGATGGCGGCGACCAGGGAGGCGTTGTTCAGGCAATCCGGCCTTTGCCCCGACAGACAGAGGGATGCCCTGAGGATTCTGGGAAGGTTCGGGATTGATGAGGATATACTGTGGATAAACTACCTGGAATCTGCCGGGAGAGGTGGAAAAGTGTCGAAAGCAGAATTTATCGACCGCCTGGACCGGTGGAAGAATTCCTCGGAGGCAGTGGTGACAGCATATCTCTTAGCCCATTTGATAGATCTGAAGTCCTGGGGACACATTTGCCAGGAAGAGATGGAAGGCAGGATCGGGAAACTGACAGGGATAGAGATGCCGGAAAAGAAACCGGAAGAAAGGATGGCCGGATGGATCATCAGAGAGATTGCATGATAATCCAGGAACGAGATGGTGATAGTTTAGCAAGGATAGCGATAAAGGGGAGGAATCTATGAGACAGTTCTTTGGCAAAACATCAGATGGGAAGGATACAAATCTGTTTATACTGCAGAATTCGAGAGGAACCCGGGCGGAGATTACGGATTATGGTGCAACACTGGTAAGGTTCATTTTGAAGGATAAAAAGGGAATTGATCGGGACCTTGTGCTGGGCTATGATGATGCGTCCGGTTATGAAAGAGGGGATTGTTTTTTCGGAAGCACTGTTGGCCGGGTGGCAAACCGCATCGGAAAGGGTCGGTTTGTGCTGAATGGAAAAACCTATGAACTTACAAAAAATGATGGCCCCAATACCTTGCATGGGGGAAGGGACTTTTATAATAAAAGGCTTTGGAATACGGAAGAGGAGACGGAACACTCCGTAAGATTCCAACTGTTCAGCCCCGACGGGGATCAGGGGTTTCCCGGGAATCTTCATATCACCGTAACTTATACCCTCACGGAGGAAGATGAGCTGAATA
>JBGVCE010000067.1:0-5110 GCA_045226235.1 Anaerobutyricum sp. | reverse complement strand
AGAGGAGATATTTCCAAATAATCAGGCGGTATATGCAGTGCATACCAATACAGAAAACCTTCATATCCATTTCATATTAAATACCGTAGGGCTTGGTGGTAAGAAGATTCATATGGATAAGTCTTTTATGAGTAAGGTGTTTGATCCGGCTCTTAACAGGCTTGCTGAGAAGTATGGTTTTACGCCAAATGAAGCTTGGGTAAAGGAAAAGCAGGAGGATAAGGTTTCTTTCGGAGAGAGAGTAGTTAAGCTAAGGCAGGCCGTTGATGAGGCAGTAGAGCGGTCTGAGGATTTCGAGGAGTTTTTAAAAGACTTAAAAAAACAGGGAATCGTGGTTAATTGTGGAAAATATCTAAGTCTTAAGGCAGAGGGGATGACAAGAGGTATTAGAAGCTATCGGCTTGGTTCTTTGTATTCAGTTGAGGCAATCAGAGACAGGATCCTTAAGAAGCGAGAGGAACTGATACGAAGCGAAGTCGGAGAGCATGTAGGAAGAAAGAAGGACCCTGCAACAGTCTTTGTAAAGACATCTCCGCTAAAGAAGTTTAAGGATATGTCAGAGGATGAAAAAAAGGAATGTATTAGGGCTTTAAAACTTGGCAGGAATCCTTGGAGAGAAAGGCAGGAGTCAAACTGGCAGCTTCAAAGACTTTCTGATGAGTTTAGGCGCACGGCGGGTGTATATGAGCTTATAAGGGTATATGCGCCAAATACCGGTAATGCTCAGGATGCCTTGGATAATATTGTAGCCCGTCAGAAGGAAATAGCAGCAGAAAAGAAAGCTGTCAGGGAGAACCTAAAGACCTATCAGCCAATCATAAGGCTCTACAAGGAGATAAAAAAGTATGCAAGAAAAGCGTACCTATATGAGTTTGCTGCCTGTGATGAGTATTTATCTTCCTACATGGAATATAAAAAGCTCTGTGAAAGATTAGAAAACGGATATGGAAAGAGCGTTCTTGAAGTATCTGCCTATATTGAAGATCAGGAGAATCAGATACTGTATGCCACGGCACAGTCAAAGGAGCTTTCTGATGAATATAAAACTATTTTGAGATTCAAGGAAAATGAGCTCAAACAGGGTATTTCAGAGTATACATCTCTTTATGATGCAATAGGCTTTTCCAAAGCAAGAACAAGAGCCATGCAGATGGGTGTATTTGAAAGCAGTATAAGGTTCATAGCTGCGGATGGAGCTGATGGGGCATACATAAGAGTTGTTATCACACCAGACATTATTGAAGGGAAACGTACTGAAAAGGCTATTGTTACCGTATTTGATAAATCAGGGAAACAGTTATCTGAGATTTCTTCAAAGGACATGTCTATAAAAGACTTTAACCGGAGCATATCAGAACTAAAGGCAGAGTACGGATTATATAAATGCCATTCATTTGATAAGAGGGAGGATGCAGAGAGCTTTGTAGAAAAGCAGCAGGAAGAAAAAGCGAAAAAAGTAAGACGCCAGGTTTCGGATTAGACCAAGGTGTGTCCCACATAAAGGGTAGAAAGGAGGATTTTATGAGCGAGCTTAGGTATGAACCTAAATCGAAGGCTCCGCTCAAACTTGAATCTGATTTCTACCCTGTTTTTTCGCTCTTTTCTGATAGGGAATTAAATGCGAAGTTTATGCAGCTAAAGGCAAATATCTGTGATCTTAACCCTGCGCTTGTAACAAAGTGCATTACGGGAACAGAGCAGGATTTCATAATGCTCATGGACAGAGCAAAGGACTTTATTAGGGAGCGCCTCAGGGGGATTTCCGAGGAAGAGGAAAGGAAGCTCTTAGAAATGTTCCGGCAGTGTGTGTTTGGGTATTATGTCCTAACTCCGCTTGTAGAAGCAAAGGAAGTATCTGATATCAAGGTACTTGATTATGACCATATCGTAGTAAAGGCAAATGGAAGAAGATATGTGGCAAAGTGCCAGTTCTTTGACCAGACAGATTATAAAGATTGGTTTTCAAGGATCCTTCGTATTCACAGACTTGGAAAGAGTGAGGAATATGCTCTTTCACACTGCACGGACAGAAAAGGGGTAAAGGATTTCTATCTTCGTATTGATGTACAGCTATCCTGTATCACTTCCACAGAGAAGAACAATATTCATATCCGAAAGATGCCAAAGACAAAGCTTTCCTGGGAGTACCTGATTGAGAACGGAATGCTTGATGAAGAAATGATTGCGTATTTGAAGGACAGAATATGTGCAGGCTACGGATTTTTGATATCAGGCAGAGGCGGATCCGGTAAATCCACACTCCTTAACAACATGATTGACTGCATTCCATTTGGGGAGTCAGTGCTTGTATCACAGGAGTCGGATGAGCTGTATTCCAATGTACATCCTCAGATTCAGTTTGAGCATACGATGACGGTTCGGAAAAAAGACACAGTAACAGATTTTTCATTGGAGGACGAGCTTCGGCTTGGTCTATTGCAGGACATTGATAATTTCATCATCGGAGAGATCAAAGGCGGTGAGGCATTATATGTATTCACCACAGCCATGAGCACAGGCGCAAGGTTTTTTGGAACAATTCATGCCAATGATGCAGCGAGCAGTGTGATAAGGCTGGCTCAGTGTGCAAGGTATATTTCGGATTATCCTATGGAGACGCTTTGTGAGATGCTTACCTGCACGCCCTTTGTGCTTATCCATATGAGCCATTTTTCGATAGATGAAATCCTTGAAGTAAGCGGCTTTGATGAAAAGACAAAGAGACTACAGTTTAACGAGATCTTCAGGAAGGAGGACGCATGACTTACTTTTCACTTGCACTTGCAACCATTCCCGTTCTCGTATTCCTGGCAGCCCAGGATTTGAAGGAACGGATGATTTACAGCTTCCCGGTGCTTTTTTTATCAGGAGCATGGGCAGCTCATTCGGTAATTCTCTATAAGGATAATCCTATATTTGTGATAACGGCGTGGAGTGCGACTATTGCGCTATTTGCGGCCTATAAAATCAGTGGCATGTGGGGAGATGGAGACAGTGACATGTGGCTCCTTTTTACGGGAGTCATTCTAAGTACTTTTGAACTTAAGAACATGCTGCAGTTTGGCTTTGTTGTCTGCATATTACTTGTGGGTGTTCAGGGGATTGCTCTTATAGCTGGTCTTATAGAGGCGGCAATCAAAAAGAGAAGGCTTGACAGGCACTCTGATATAGCGGTTGTTCCAGGGTTCGCAATGATTCTTATTATGGTCATTTTATATGGAATCAGTAGGGAGGTGAGCATTATATGAATGATGAGATAGAAATCATAAAAAAGCAGCTTCCTGATATGGCTGGGATTCTAAATGCTATTCCCGGCGAAAGATTTGAGATTAAAGGAGCCCAGACACTTCTTATTGTTCAGAGGCGTATGGAAGATACAGAGCTTCAAAGGGAGCTGTCCGTGTATACGCACCTATTTTCAAAGGAGGGCTCGCCGGGAGTAACAGAACTTTCAAACGCAGCAGTTTCATTTGTAAAGATCAAGACTCTTTGTGAAGCAGGAAAGACTGATTTTGATCAGGTATCAATAAGAGAGCTTATAAAGGAATTTCATGCTCAGAAGACCAAGGTTGTAAACATCATCCATTTGTCAAAAGTAAATGCCCTTACAGCAGAGGATTATCAGAAAGAGGTGATCCAAAAGACGCTTGATAAGTCAGAGAAGTATCTGAAAACTTTTGAGGATGAGATAAAACGGGCAGAAAAGAAGATCGAAAAAGAGCCTGAGAGTCTGATAAAGGCAAAAGAAGAGGTTATTCCTTCTGTGGAAGAAGAGGTAAAACCTCTTAAGCCAAAGAGACATGTTTTTTCAGAAATAGTCGAGAAGCTTGCAGGATTATTTGAAAATATCCGGCATAAAAGGGAAGTCAAATCCTTCTTAAAAGAGGAAGAGGGAAAACTGGCAGATTCAAGATGTGAAGAGATCCCTTTTTATGATGGAGCTCTTAAGTATACAGAGAGCCATGTATGTAAGGATATCCCGGAGTTTTCAATATTTCTTCGTAAGGGAAATGTTTATTTCGGATATACGAGGAATGCTACAGCAGGGGTGTATGACAACAGGGATCAGAGCCTTTTAGAACTTATGAATGTAAGTAAGGACTTTATCCAGTTTCTAACAACAGACCTTCTTTCCGGGGAATATATCCTAAAGCCATTTGAAGACAGTGAGAAAAAGGCGATGCAGCTCTACTTCAACTATATCTGCGTGTGCTTTGAAAAGCATATAGGTAAGAAACTTTCTGTACAGGAGTATCTGCATTTCAAAGATTACTATAACCGGCTGGTGCTTATGATGTTTGACCTTGAAGAGAAGGAAAGAAGTGATTACTACAGAGCTCTTGCTATAGCTGATAGCTATGTCGGTTACATGAAAGGCTATGACCTTACTGTATCAGATGATAAGGAAGACATTATAAGAAACATAATAGCAGGGAAAAGCCTTAACTATGTCGGAGACCTGGAGCTTATTCTTGAAAATCATGTTGTATGTGATGAGGCAAGAGAGAAGCTTTTGGAGCTTTCAGAAAGTATTCGATACTTTCATGGCATGGTTGAGACAGTTGAAGTAGAGACTTCTATTCCAGAGAATCCCGTTGATTTTAAGGGAGCAAAGATAGTGGTTGAAGTCTTGGATGAAGCTGGAAGACTTTCAGATGAAGCCTTGTTTTCATCGGACAATCTTGAAATTGCAGTCACTGATTACCTCGGAAAAGATGTGCCACTTAAGAGAATTGGCATCGAAAAGGAAGGGGTAAGAACCTATTTCTTTACAGGAAAGACAGGAGCTATGTCAATTTCAGCTATTACAAACGATGTCAGGAATGCCTGGACAGGGGAAGAAAGAACTTATTTTGAAGCGATAGAACAGAAACTAAATCAAACAATGATACGAATTGGAGGATATGCGATATGAAGATAGATTCCGGAATTATAAAGATGCTTATTGTAGTGTTTGCAGTCACGATTATAGCAGCACTGATCTTAAGGCATGTGATGGAAAAGAAGGGACTTTATGAACCTTCCCAAAAGGTAGAAACATCAGTAGAAGAAACTTCCGAGGAAACGGTGGATGATGAGGAAACCAAGGAAGCTGATAATGAAAGCAAGG
>JBGVCE010000066.1:0-2280 GCA_045226235.1 Anaerobutyricum sp. | reverse complement strand
ATTGATATTATCATACTCTGGATTGCCTACCTTGTCAATAGGTATGTACGGATTGTTCAGCTTTGTAAAGTAAGGTGGTATATTATTCGCCTATTTTTATCTGCACAACAGAAAATGGCCTTTTTCAATTCCAGGGAAGTTTTCCACAATCGTATAGGTTAAACTTTTCCAACTGATCTGAACATTTTATAAAATTGTCTTTAGTTACTTCCCTGGCACCACCTCCTCTGCTATAATGTTCTTGGCTGAAGGCATTTACTGTCTTCCGCTCTTTGGTGAATATATCTTCCCTTGTTATGAGTCTTCCGAAACTGGATAACAAGCTGGAAGATATATTCTTTATACTCACCTTTACACCACGATTTATATATGCTTTCAGTTCATATAACTGTCTCAGCGCGTCTGCGATCTGCACTAACATGTAGTGGTTTTTTATCGCCGTATAATTATGGCAGCAGACATGCCCCACCTGAAAACGATGGTTTTTCTGATTGTTGAAGCCTTCGTTCTCTATTTTCCATCTCTTCCTGCCTGCTTTTGACAGCCTCACTATATTTTCCTTTGAGATTTGCCTGTTTGTCACCCACTGGAAGGTTTTCCCGTTTTCCTTCCATTCCATGACGTTTACGTCCCTTTTCTGACTGACAAGTTCATTGACCCACTTTCTTCCTCGGTATGCATTCTCAGGATCCTTGTCTTTTAATCGGTGGAACTCTTCCGCAACCGTAGGCATTGCTCCGTCTTTTAACCGTATAATATAATCCCAGTGGTTCTTCTCACAGGTCCCAAACAACGTTTCTGTGGCATAGAGACTATCCCCAAGAATGCAGATGGGCAGATGAGGATAATTCTTTTTGATATTCTCTGCCAGCCGGTGGAATGCTTTCATTTCACAGTCCTGCTTTATCGCTTCGACCCCCATTTCGGCCTGCCTTTTTTCATCCTCTGCGCTGTTTTCGATATATTCGCTCCCGATACTGACGATAAAGTGATCCCCCAGAACGATTTTTGCTTCCAGAACGCTGTGGCTCCATATGGTTTTTTCGTCCTCAGTACCTTTGTGATACGTCTTATGCAGGCAGAATTCATCGTTTTGTTCTTTGAAACTGCAGATCTCCGTGGCATCTATAATGACAAGCCACTTCCTATCAAGCCGGGCCGCTTCATATGCCCTCCCCTTTATCAGATTTTTCACCAGCTTCGCGCGGATACTCTCCAGATACTCCGGTGCCAAATGGGAGAGGTAATTGTTTAACGTCACAAAATGAGGCAGTTCTTTAAGTTCTTCCGGCATCTCACAGATTTTCCCGATGTTTTGTATGATTGTTTCCTCATTAAACTGCTCTGTCATCTGGGTCATGGAAGTGATTCCGCACACATTTTTCATCAGTGCCGTTGCAATCATTACTTTCTGAGGGTATGTGATATAAGATGTGTGGCGCGGATCCGCAAATCCTTCTGCCATGGAAAACAGACCGGGAACAGCTTTATTTGCTGCCCTGCAGAAAAACTCTGCTGGCTCCCCCTGCCCTTTCTTGATCGTCCGTCTTTCTTTTCGATTCATATCCTGCCTCCTCGAGAAAAGATATAGGTGCCTATCTAATTTTCTCGTGAAGGCAGGTAAAATACAAGCTGTTTTTGCACGAGTAATAATTCACTTTACAAAGCTGACGGATTGTTACAATTTATTCACATTCTGCTATATTAAGTATTAATCAAGGCTTTTATACTCTGTTACAGTTTTCAAATAGGTTTCAGGATCACCGTTCAAGATAAGATCGGCGTATTCAAGCGGTGCATTGTAGATCAGATAGTCAAGCTCAGACCGCTCATACATATTGTCGGCAACCTCGTTCTCAACGGCAATCGTATCAATCGCAATCATGCTGCCATCGGTAAATTTCAGTTCTACACAAGCAGTATCCATGTTAAACTCACAGGAAATCAATTGCGTCATATCCGCCCTCCTTAAATCATTCCGAAGTGCTTCAATGCCTCCTTGATTGCTTTTCCTTTATCCAGCGGGCATTGGGGCTGTTTAGCGTCCTCAGACTTCGGCTTATTGTAATTCTCACGCTCGATGATACCGCACTGCTGTTTTACCTGTGCGATATACAAGCTGCTGACTTTCAAGCCGCTATGCTCCAGCACATAATCCTTGATTTCCTGGTAGGTGGCTTTCTTCTCTGCATCGGTCAGATCCAGCTCATCCATATCCAAGTTAATCTCGATATGTTGCTTTGAATTAAGTTTGGACAATAAGCATACCGTCTCCACGTG
>JBGVCE010000065.1:0-2640 GCA_045226235.1 Anaerobutyricum sp. | reverse complement strand
ATATAAAACGATTATAGAATAGCGTTATCGAAGCAAGCAAAAGGTTTTATCAAATTCATCGAGAGGTTTTATCGAAGCAAGAGGTTTTTCGAAGCAAAAGCTTTTTATCGAATCAAAAGGTTTTAACAAGACAAGAGGAGGACCGTTCCCATGCTCATTATTGAAAACACACCTCAGTTGGCAGGAATCACTATCAAAGGTGACTATCAGGATCTTAAATCACTGCACAGGGCAATTTCTAATTTTTCCGAATTCTATTTTCCGCATCAGGATAATGTGAATGCAGGTAACTGTCACGAATGTCTGCTCGGTCTGTGCTATGATCTCCGGCATGCCTTCCAGGGAGACCGCAACTTTGAAAGTATGGAAAACAATGCTGATCGAATCGCCGGAATGGTCGGCATTATCACTGAACCAGCCAAAGGCGAAATGGAGCTGATCAAAGCTGCCAGAGCTGCCTACGGGAATGGAAATCTATATTTCAGTGTAGAGGTCCTGTATCCCTGGGCATTGTACTACACACAGGTCTTGCATTCCATCACAGATGTCGCCTATTCAAAAGCCTGGTTTGAAGATCTCGATTTCCCCTATGACGAATATCAGGCGGAAAAAGATGTTGCTTCAATCCACCAATTCGTCCTGCTTATCTGGGAGGCCATCAGAAATGTTCTGCCGCCTCAGGACGTCAAATGCATCTACGATTATTGCAGGATGTTCGCTAAAGAAGATTACTACATGTCCTACCCGGACATGTACCTCGAATGGCTATGCTCATGGTGGGTCAGTGCCTTGTGTAACAGGGAAGACCGTCAATCCATGCTTTCATTATTATGTCTGGAACTGTCCTCAGTAAATGAGGAAGATGAGCTGGAGATTCAGGATGAATTGGATGAGATTCAAGATCAATTGGATAAAATACAAGAGAAATTGGACAAAAAACAGGAAGAACTGAAAGAACCCCGCCATGAATCTGAAAAAGAAAGCAAAACAAAAGAAGGTAAGGAAGAAGAAGCTAAAAGCAGCCGTTCTTCTATCCAGGACAAAAATTTCCTTCTATTCAATAAAGAGCTTCATGAGCTCACACTCTCCTGCCTGCAGATGTACGACGGATATATGGCAGAAGCCGACTTGAAGTGCCTGATTCCCTTCCAATCCATGGACGAATATATGGATGAAATCCATGAGTATGTGAAAACACACGGACAGTTCTACCAAGATTCCTATGACGAATATATTGAAAGAATCTTTGGTTCTATAGACTGGGATAGACTAGAGTGGTGAGTTATCGTTATATATGGTATTATCTATATAAATGGATTTCGTGTGCAAAAAAAACAGGCCTCGATGGTTTCCCTGGTTCCTGTCTCCAACTCCGTCCCCAGGGCTAATCACCCCAAAAGGCAACGTTCACAATATTCTCTCTCACAAGCATGTCCCTGTCCCCTTCCGAAAAAGAAGGAAGGGGCGGCAGCCATCATATTCCCGCATACAGCATTCCTGTCCATCCATGACACAGACAACCCATGACACAGACAGGAAAAAGAAAACCGGTCAGACTCCATTCACGATTTCCTTTCCCTGTTATGTCATAGATCCGGTCAGGACAGCCTCGATACGGATCACTTGTAGATGATCTGACCCGGGAAGCCTGCTGCACGGAGTTTCTTTTTGATCCTGTTGAATGTGACCTGGGCAGCGCAACTTTTTTGTACGATGACCTTTGCATTGCTGTTCAGACCGTCAAAGCAACCGTCTTCAAATGTAAGGCGGCCGGAATATTTTACCTCATCATCAAGAGTGATAGTAAGGGCCTTGTACTTTGTCCCTGTAAAGCAGCCTGATTTGAGTGTGAAGAAAGAACTGCTCAGATAAAGTCTCGCAACATAGGAATTCTTAAAGGCGTTCGCACGAATAGTAACCCTTTTCTTAGATTTGAGTACGACATCCTTCAAGAATGAACCCGTTTTGCTGTCGAAAAGACCAGTTTCACCGTTACCAATATGGGTAATCGGCACACGATTGTTGTCTTTGTCTCTGGCAAATCTGAGGTGAATCTCAGATTTGGCATCGCCCTTCAGAGCTGTGACTGACCTGACAACGACAGTCTTCTGACCGATCTTGGTCTTGACGATATTGTGGATGTGGTCCTGATGGTTGACATCAAAACTACTGGACCTGACCCAGCCGGGGTTCTTCGGCTTATTGTCAGGAATCTTTCCAGGGCTTTTCTCTACTGTCGCAAAAACAGAAAGTCCCATACTCAGGATCATAAGCACGGTCAGAACAACAGACAACAGTTTCTTTTTGATGCGCATGATGACATTTCCCTCCTTTCCTGGATTATTTTATTTACAGTGAACCCGCGGTCGACGGGTATCTGTTAGAGTAACTAATCAGTGGTGTTGTTTCCCAGTTCCGGAATAGAAACGGAATATAAGAATATAATAAAGTATAATAAGCAAAAAAAGCGACAAAACTCCGGGGAATCAGGAATAACCGTCCCAAAGTTTTATCGCCTATAATTCATAAGCTCTCCCATCTCGAGCCAAATTGCCCGATTGGTGAAATTCTCTAACGCTAATATATAAAAAATATATACTAAGCACAGAACTTAGACTTGGAGAACAGGCTGTCCATTGA
>JBGVCE010000064.1:0-5562 GCA_045226235.1 Anaerobutyricum sp. | reverse complement strand
AACCATCGCATTTGGTGTTCTGGTGATTGTTCTTACCATCAAGCCGCCGAACATCATCTTCTTCCTGAACCTCTTTGCCTTCGGCGGTCTGGAATGTACTTTCCTGTGGCCTCTGATCGGAGGGCTCTTCTGGAAGAAGGGGACAAAACAGGCAGCGGTTGCCAGTTCCATCGGATCGGTGGCCGTGTACATTTTCTGTTATTATAATGTAAAGGTTGCCGGAATCAATGCGGTAATCTGGGGATTGCTGGCCGGAGGTATCCTGTACTTCCTGGTAGGTAATCTCACCAGCAAGGAGGAGCTGGATCAGGATATCCTTGATACCTGTTTCTGATTGCAAACTGCAGGGAACCAAGTAAGATTCCTGTAGAATAATATAATTAAAAATGATATAATACTTGAATAACTTCATCAGGCAAAGGATATGCTCCTGCAGGATGAAGTTATTCTTTTATCCAAGTAGAGGGAAAGGGAGTCTGACTATGTATCGTTTTGCAATATACGGCAAGGGAGGAATCGGGAAATCCACGGTCACCACAGCCTTATCCTGTGCTTTCACGGAGATGGGACTTAAAGTGATGCAGATCGGCTGTGATCCTAAGGCGGATTCTACCTTATATCTTCATGACGGCAAAAGAATTGAGACCATGTTAAGTGTTCTCAGAAAAAAGAGGGATTCTGCAGAACTGGAAGAGCTGGTCCATGAAGGCTACCAGGGTATTCTCTGTGCGGAGGCAGGCGGTCCTACACCGGGGCTTGGATGTGCCGGGAGAGGAATCGCTGCCGCATTTGAAGCGCTGGAGGAGCGGGATGCTTTCGACATCCTGAAACCGGACGTGGTTCTTTATGACGTCCTGGGGGATGTGGTATGCGGCGGTTTCGCCATGCCTATAAGAGAAGGATATGCCAGGAAGGTCTACATCGTGACATCCGGTGAAAACATGGCCATCTACGCTGCGGCTAACATTGCTGTAGCAGTGGATAACTTCCGGCAGAGAGGCTATGCCTCCCTGGGAGGTATCATCCTCAACCGGAGAAATGTGCCGGAGGAACGGGAGAAGGTGGAGGTGCTTGCCGGTGATGTGAAAACAAAAATCGTGGCAGATCTCCCAAGGGATAACGCTATCTCCGAGGCGGAAATCCTGGGGAAACCGGTATTTGAAGTGAGTCCGGACTGTGGATATGTTAAGGAAATCAGGAATCTGGCCAGAAAAATGATAGAGGAATACGATCAGGATGGCAGGGAAGGATTATGACCGATATGGATCAGAAGAAAGAAAAACGAATCGAACAGAATCGAAATAAGAACCGGTCATTTCATGCCAGCCGGTTTGATCAGGCTTATAGCCGGATCGGGGATCTGACTTATGAATATAATGCAGACACCGGTCTCGCCTATGCTTCCCCGGTGAGGGGGGTATGGAATATCGTTCATATCGCCACATTGGTTCCGGAGGGACATCAGATCTTCGTCTGCCCCACCAGCTGTCTGCGGGGTGTGGTTCTGACGACGGCAGAGATGGGTGCCATGGACAAGCTATCCACCATCACCGTGGGGGAGGATAATATCCTGGAGGGTGACATGGAAGAGATGTTCTTTGCCGGAACGGAGAGGATAATTCGTGAACTGCCGGAAAAACCGAGGATGATCATGATCTTTACCAGCTGCATCCATCATTTTATGGCGGTTAATTATCACAGGGTATATAAGCTTCTTCAGGACAAATATCCGGAGATTGATTTCGTGGACTGCTACATGGATCCCATTATGCGGCGTACCGCTCCTGTGGTCCCCTCCTTGTGGAGGCAGCTGCACCGGGTCCTGAAGCCGGTGGATAATCTGAATCCAAAGCAGGTCAATCTTATCGGTAATTGTTTTCCACATCAGAAAGATTACTGTGATCTGACTGCATTGCTTTTTAACCATGGGATTAAGGTTATGGAATTGAATTCCTGTAAAAGCTATGATGAATTCCAAAAGGAATCAGAATCCTGCTGTAATTTCGTCTTCCATAACCATGGGGTCAAGGCGGCCAAAGATATGGAGATCCGTCTGAAGCAGAAATGCTTTAAGCTTCGCCCGGGGTATTCCTATGAAGAATATGATCAGGACCTTAAAGAAGTATCCCATCTGCTGGGAATTTCACCACCTTCAGATGAAGAGTTGGATAACATGAAAGCCAAGGTGGAGGATAAGGTTGAGGAAACCTGCAGGATGCTTGAGGGAATGCCGGTATCTATTGATTATACAGCGGTGGATCATCCATTGGAACTGGCTTTGTACCTGATTCGCCATGGATTTCGTGTGGAATCTGTCTATGTGGATGTCTTCACAGAAGGACAGGAGATTTTTGAGAAACTGAAGGAAGAAGCACCGGATCTTAAAATCTATCAGACCAGTGGCTGGAACATGCGCCAGATGGACCGCCACCGGGAGGAGAAGATTCTGTGCATCGGACAGAAAGCAGCATATTTTAATGATTCCAATCATTTTGTAAATGTGATAGAAAACGAGGCCATGTACGGCTACCGTGGCATTCTGGCTCTTATGGAACACGTGGAAAACGCTTATAAAGAGGAGAAACCCATGAAGGAACTGGTTCAGATTAAAGGCTGGGGGTGCAATTGTATATGAGTGATTATCAGACGCATGTATTTACCTGTACCTATACAGCCGATGTATCCGGTGTATGCTCCGCCATGTATGAGCTGGGGGGTATGACTATTCTTCATGATCCGTCGGGATGTAATTCTACCTACTCTACCCATGACGAACCCAGATGGTACGAGGAGAAAAGTCTTATGTTTATCTCCGGTCTGGATGAGATGACAGCGGTTTTCGGGGACGATCAGGTTCTGATCGATGATGTGGTTCATGCCGCCAGAGATCTGAATCCCGGATTTATTACCCTCTGTGGAGGTGCCATGCCTCATATCATCGCCTTTGACTATAAAGGAGTAGCCCATCTGATAGAAGGGGAAACGGGTCTCCCTGTGATCCCGGTTCCTACCGATGGGTTAAAGTCCTACATCAGTGGTGTTGGAAAGGCTCTGACCGCCTGGATCAAGCGTTTTGCCAACCAGGATGAGAGAAGGGAAGGATTGTCTGTTAACCTGCTTGGAGTCACTCCTTTGGATTTTTCCATCAATGGAAATGTGGAGGCCATGCGCAGGGATTTTGAAGAAGCAGGCATAACCGTAAACTGCTGCGCTGCCATGGGAGAAGACTTTGAAAGTCTAAAACACATCTATAGAGGAAGTGTAAATGTGGTTGTTTCCTCCGCAGGACGCAGACCGGCCAGATATATGGAGCGGGTGGCAGGGATCCCCAGGGTGGAAGGAATCCCCATGGGAAAAGCTATGAGCCGGAAACTGATGGATGCAGTCCGACAGGCCTGCCAGGATCATAAAAACGTTACTCTCTATGGAGAAAATGAAGAACATGACAGATGGACTGTCCCTGAGGGTCAGATTTTAATCATCGGGGAAGAAATATTTGCCCAGACACTGGCCTCCGCCATTAATACCCTTGACAATGAGAAACGGTTTGGTTTAAAAGCTTATGCCCTGTGGCCGGATGTGGATGAGGGTTTTCCCGAAAGAGAACTGATCCAGGCTATGCGCCATGCCCGGATTGTTATAGCGGATCCCCTTTATAAGGTTGTTCTTCGTAGAAAGGATCAAACCAGATTCATTCCATTTCCCCATGAAGCATATTCCGGGAGAATATACAGGAAAGAGATTCCGGTCTTTGCCTGTTCCGGGTTTGATCCGGAGGCTCTTTTGGCAGATATGGATAGGAAAGAATAAAAAGGGTTTAAAAGTCAGGGTATGGATAAAAACATGCCTTGACATATCAACCCCTTATATAATAATATAGTTAAGTCATAGAGTTAATCGGTATGCCAAAGTTTCCCCGTGACAGCTTTGGTATATTTCTTTGTTATTAGCGCCTGGACTGCAGATGCAGTTGACGAGGACCCGGTTTATCGAAAGATTCGGCGGATGGCCGGGAGGCTGGATACGGCCTTTAACCAATGGGAAAAAACAGTCCGCGAGGGCTGAACAGATCCATTCGGTATCCTCTATGACTTATTGAATATTTCATTATAAGAAAGGAGGATATGGAGATGTACAAGATAATGGATCTTTATGATCTGGATCATACCCTGGCCGGAGATTACCTGAGACAGTTCACCTATCCCTGGGAAGCCTTAAAGGGGATTAAGGATTTTATACTTGAACTTGGTCCGACTTTGGACCCGGAGGAATATGAACAAGTCAGTGAGAATGTATGGGTACACAAGACAGCAAAGGTATTTCCTACTGCCTATCTGGGTGCTCCATGCATCATCGGACCTAATACGGAGGTTCGACATGGCGCCTTTATCCGCAGCTCTGCCCTGGTAGGTGAAGACTGCGTGGTAGGTAACTCCGTAGAACTTAAAAATGTGATACTTTTTGATCATGTGCAGACACCCCACTACAATTATGTGGGGGATTCCATTCTCGGTTACTATAGCCACATGGGTGCAGGATCCATCACATCCAATGTGAAATCCGACAAGAAACTGGTTGTTGTGAAGAACGGAGAAGAGAAGATTGAGACCGGAGTCAAGAAATTCGGTGCCATGCTGGGAGACCACGTAGAGGTAGGCTGCAATGCGGTACTGAATCCCGGAACCGTGATCGGGAGACATTGCAGAGTATACCCCACCAGCTGCGTAAGAGGTGTCCTTCCGGAAGCATCCATATGGAAAAATGACGGAACGGTCGTACAGATCAAGGAGGAAAAGTAATGGGAAAATATTTTGGGACAGATGGTTTTCGAGGTGAGGCAAACGTTACACTGAATGCTTTGAAAGCCTTTCAGATCGGACGATACCTGGGATGGTATTACGGTCAGAAAAACGGGGATGGCAAAGCCAGAATCGCCATCGGCAAAGATACCAGAAGATCCAGTTATATGCTGGAAGATGCGATCTGTGCCGGTCTGACATCCTCAGGAGCAGATGCTTACCTGCTTCATGTCACAACCACACCATCCGTTTCTTTCGTAGTACGTACGGAAGAATTCGATTGTGGAATCATGATCTCTGCTTCCCACAATCCATTTTATGACAATGGTATCAAGATCATCCGCGCAAACGGTCAGAAGATCGAGGCGGAGATCGAAGAGAAAATCGAAGAATATATGGACGGAAAGATCGAGGAACTGCCTTATGCCACAAGGGATAAAATCGGCTGTACCATCGATTATTCCGCAGGAAGAAACCGTTATATCGGATATCTTATGACAATCCCAACCCGGGCTTTCAAGAACAAAAGAATCGGCCTTGACTGCTCCAACGGAAGTGCTTCTGCCATCGCCAAATCCGTATTTGAAGCTCTGGGGGCACAGGTCACTGTAATCAACAACCAGCCAAACGGAACCAACATCAACCGTGGATGCGGTTCAACTCATATTGAATCCCTGCAGAACCTGGTGGTAGATCATCATCTGGACTGTGGTTTTGCTTACGACGGAGATGCTGACCGCTGCCTGGGCGTAGATGAGAACGG
>JBGVCE010000063.1:0-5985 GCA_045226235.1 Anaerobutyricum sp. | reverse complement strand
ACTCTGTCGGAGAAGGATTTTACCGACTCCAGCAGAGTTTCCTTCCGGATGGGTTTCAGAAGGAAGTCATCCACTTTCAGCTTGATGGCCCGGTGAGCAATATTGAAATCATCGTAGGCAGTTGTGATTATAATCACGGCATCCGGCAATTTCTTTCTAGCATATTTTATCACTTCGATGCCGTCAATGCCCGGTATATTTATGTCAACAAGCAATAGATTAATGTCATTTTTATCAATGATCTCCAATGCTTCATAACCACTTTTTGCCTCACCCACGATCTCGATCTCAGGTATGTTCTCTTCCAGGAATATCTTGATGGAGGTTCTCTCCAGTTCTTCATCTTCAATCACAAGTACTTTATACATCTGCTCCACCCTTCTTTCAGGAATTCTCTTTATAACTGATCGGAACTCTTATGACAACCGTGGTCCCCAGGGGGGCTTTGTTCTCGCTGCGGATCTGCAGGCTGTAATCCACGCCGAAATAGTTCATAAGCCGTTCATTCACATTATAAAGCCCCACAGCACTGTCCCTCTGATTCTTGTAGGCGTCTCCCCGCAGAACTTTACTGATCTGCGCCGGGGACATTCCCTCCCCGTCATCGGAGATCTCTGTCACCAGGTCTTCCCCGTCCTGGAAGCAGCGGATCTGTATGGTCCCTCCGTTGGCGTTCTTCTCGATCACGTGTTTAATGGAGTTCTCAACCACAGTGACCAGGGTAAGAAACGGCAGTTTCACTTTATAGAATTCCTCATCGATATCGATGGTGTACTGAAGCCTGCTCCCCAGACGGATCTTCTGGATCTTCAGGTAATTCAGAACATGGGACACCTCATCTTTAAGAGGGCTCAGAGGGTCCGAGCTCTTTCTTAAAATGTATCTCATCATATCGGAAAAGGCGTACACCACATCTTCCGTCATCTTCGCATTCTCGAAAAAAGCAAGCCTGCCTATGGTGTTCAGCACATTAAACAGGAAGTGAGGGTTGATCTGATAGTGCAAAGCTTTCAGCTCAATATCCCTCAGGGATTTCTCCATCTCAATCCGGAGTTTCTCCTCCTTGATCAGCCTCAGATCCTTCTCCCTGATCTCCGCATCCATCTTGTTGGAGTACTGCTGCTCGATATAATGGTTGTAACTGTCGCAAATGATCTGAGCCCCAGCCTCAATCTTATCCACAGACATAACGTGGACCTGTTTGTACAGCTCCCTCAGCTCCTCAGGATTATCCGCTATATCAAAGGGAGTCTCTTTCATAATCGGTTTCAGGCTTCCGCGGTCCTCGCATGTCACCTGGCCTGACAGGATTGCGCCGATGTACTGCCCCTGCAGAATGATGGGAATGGCAAAATCCACCAGGCCGGCATGGCAGATGTACACATAGGCCTTTCCGAATTTCTTTGCTTTTCTTCCTCCGCAGGCATCACACTGATAGCATTTCTCACGGAAATCCACGCTCTCCCGCATCTTTCTGCAGAAAGGAGTAAAATTGGTTTCCCGGGTAATCGGTGTCCCGTTAACATCGACGCCTACAAAAGCAAAATCTGTTGCCTTTGCCCATTTTTCCAACAGAGTCTGCAATTCTTTTGTGTCTATGACATCCCCAATGTTTACATTACTCATTTCTTTGATCATCCCCCGTTTTGGTTGGCTTTGTTCTTTATGGAACGCTTTTTCTTCGGTCTTTTGCTAAGATAAGCATAGGCCTTATCCGCGCAGGAGGAGGCAGTGTCCGTATAACAGTCGGCCCCGATATTTCTGGCAGTGTTCTCATCCATGAAATAGCCTCCCACCATAATGTAGACCTGATTCCTGATTCCTTTCTCCTCAAACTCATCGATAACATTTTTCATGTCCTCCGATGATTTGGAAAGAATCCCGCTTAAGATGACCAGCGTCGCTTTGCTGGCGATGGTTTCCTCCACAAATCTGCGGGGGGAGACATCCACCCCCAGATCAACTACCTGTATATTTCTGGCCACAAGCATCATCTTGACCAGATTCTTGCCGATATCATGCATATCCCCTTTGACGGTGCCGATCACCGCCGTTCCAATCTCCTTGACCACCCTGCTGCCGGTGTATCTGTGGAGTGCATTGATTCCCTGGTCCATGGCCCGGGTGATGCTCAGTATCTCGGGAACACCCACTTCTTCTTTGCGAAATTTCTCTGCGACTTCCTCCATCCCCCGAAGAAAGCCCTCTTCCAGAATCGTGTTGGCGGGAATCTCCTCCTCGATCGCAATTTTGACCAGATTAGACACCCTTTTTCCCTGCCCTCTTTTTAAAGAATCAATAATCTCATCAATCGTATTCATGTCATTCCCCCAAAGTATATGTAAAAATACTTATTCATTGTTATTCTATACTTTTTTGTTTGAAAAAGCAATTTATTATAGTATTTTTCCCTATGTAAATAATATTTTTGTGAAATATAAATGATTATTTGTTGCTACATTTGTGTATTACGCCGAATAATTATAACAAAATTGTTTTCAGCAAGATTCCATAACGAAAAATAACGAAAAAAGGCATTGTCAACATGACAATGCCTCGTTTTTTCAGGGAATATCCAAAGCTTCCTCGTCAATTTATACGATTCAGACTTTTACTTTTCCTAATTTCCATATATCATTTACATACTCTTCTATGGTGCGATCCGAAGAGAACTTACCGGCGTTGGCGGTCTGCATCATAGCCATGCGGGCCCAGTTCTTTTCATCGCGGTAAGCTGCATCCACCCGTTTGTGGGCCTCTTTGTAGGAATCGAAATCCTTCAGGATAAAGTAGGTATCCTGATCCAGAAGTGAGTTGTAGAGTTCGCGGAACTGCTCAGGGTTATCCGGGCAATAGTATCCGTTTACCAGCTGGGTGAGAACCTTACGTACATCTTCGTTGGAGTTAAAGATGTCGCGTGGATAATAGTTCTTATTGCGTTCATATTCCATGACTTCCTCTGCGGACAGACCGAAGATAAAGGCGTTCTCTTCTCCCACTTCCTCCACGATCTCAACGTTGGCGCCATCCATGGTACCGATGGTGGGGGCACCGTTGAGCATGAATTTCATGTTTCCGGTACCGGAAGCTTCTCTGGATGCGGTGGAAATCTGTTCACTCAGGTCAGCTGCAGCGAAAATCAGCTCCGCGTTGGATACACGGTAATCCTCTATAAATACGACCTTGATCTTATTCTCGATGGCGGGATCGTTATTGATCCTGTCAGCCACGGAATTGATCAGCTTAATGGTTAATTTGGCGGTGGTGTAACCGGCGGCTGCCTTGGCACCGAAGATAAAGGTGCGTGGCACGATGTCCATGTCAGGGTGCTCTTTGAGTTCATTATAAAGATGCATTACATGGAGTATGTTCATCAGCTGACGCTTATATTCATGGAGTCTCTTCACCTGACAGTCAAACATGGACCGGGGATCAACATCAATTCCATTGTGCTCCTTGATGTATTTTGCAAGGCGAACTTTATTCTGGTATTTGATGTTCATGAACTCATGCTGGCACTTCTCGTCGTCCACATAGACATTGAGATTCTTCAGATGATCCAGATTGGTGATCCAGTCATTGCCGATCTTGGAGGTAACCCAGTCAGCCAGGAGCGGATTGCCATGGAGAAGGAATCTTCTCTGAGTGATTCCGTTGGTCTTGTTATTGAACTTCCAGGGCATCATCTCGTAGAAGTCTTTCAGTTCTCTCTTTTTCAGAATCTCGGTGTGGAGTCTGGCCACACCATTGACAGAGTAGCTGCCTGCGATGGCCAGATGGGCCATGCGGACCTGGCCGTCATAGAGGATAGCCATGCTTGCAACTTTCTGCTGATCACCCGGATAGTTGGCCTGGATTTCCAGAACGAAACGACGGTTGATCTCCTCGATGATCTGATAAACACGTGGGAGCAGTCTGGAGAAGAGCTCGATAGGCCATTTCTCCAGGGCTTCCGACATGATGGTGTGGTTTGTGTAGGCGCAGGTCTTTGTGGTGATCTCCCATGCCTCATTCCACTCCAGCCCTTCCTCGTCGATGAGAATACGCATCAGTTCAGCTACCGCTACGGTAGGATGGGTATCATTAAGCTGGAAGGTAATCTTCTCATGTAATTTATGAACATCATCATTATGTAATAATTTGTATTTTTTGATGGCACGCTGCACGGAGGCCGAGATGAAGAAATACTGCTGTTTCAGACGAAGTTCTTTTCCTGCCATATGGTTGTCGTTGGGGTAGAGAACCTCCACGATGGTCCTGGCCAGGTTTTCCTGCTCGACGGCTTTCTGATAATCTCCCTTATCAAAGGAGTCCAGGTTGAAGTTGCTGATGGCTTCAGCGTCCCAGATACGTAAAGTGTTCACAATCCCGTTGCCATAACCCACGATAGGCATGTCATAAGGAACCGCAAGGACACTCTGATAGTCTTTCTGGACATATTTTGCCTTTCCGTCATGCATCTCCACGTCGATATACCCGCCGAATTTTACCTCGACTGCATACTCGTCTCTCTTTACCTCAAATGGGTTTCTGTCCTTGAGCCAGTCATCCGGCACTTCCTTCTGGAAGCCGTTTTCGATCTTCTGCTTGAACATACCGTAGCGGTAACGGATACCACAGCCGTATGCCGGATAATTCAGGGTTGCAAGGGAATCCAGGAAACAGGCTGCCAGACGGCCAAGACCTCCGTTACCAAGAGCTGCATCCGGCTCCTGGTCCTCGATCAGGTTAAGGTCGAATCCCAGCTCATCCAGGCATTCCCTTACCTCATCGTAGCAGGTAAGGTTGATCATATTGTTGCCCAGAGCACGCCCCATAAGGAACTCCATGGACATGTAATATACCATTTTCTGATCCTGTTTCTCATAAGCTTTGTGGGTGTTGATCCACTCGTCAATGATATCATCCTTGATGGTGTATGCCACGGCCTGGTAGACCTGCTGGGGTGTCGCCTCGTCCAGATTGCGTCGGAACAAAAGGCGGCACATACCCTGAAGTTGTTTTTTAAATGCTTTTTTATTAAATGTTTTTTTCTTAATCAATTGGTCAATCCTCCTAATCTTATCTCTCCTTATTGTTTCTCCACGCAGAGCACAACCTTCTCCTTGTTGATGTTCCACTCTTTGGAGTAACCTTTTTCGACATCAAAGGTTATATCATCGGCCAATACATCTTTTTTGATTTCTTCCCCGTGTTTATCCATAATCTGTCTGATCTTGTCGTTGCCGCAGGCAGACACAGTAATGTGATCGGTCACTTCAAAACCAGCTTCTTTTCTCATGGTCTGAATCTTGCTGATGATTTCTCTCACAAAACCTTCCTCGATCAGTTCCGGAGTCAGGTTGGTATCGAGAACCACGGTAATGCCTCTATCTGCCTGAGATACGTATCCGTCCTTCTGTGTCATGGTAATCAGAAGTTCCTCCGGAGTAAGCTCAATCTTCTCCCCGTCAAGCTCAATGGTGAGAACTCCTTCTGTATCCAGCTGCTTCTTGGCAGCGCTGCCATCCACAGATGCCAGGGTCTTCCCGATCATTCCCAGTTTCTTTCCGTATTTCGGTCCCAGAATCCTCATCTGAGGTTTGAAGGTGTAGGAAGTAAATTCCGATACATCGTCGCTGAATTCTACCAGTTTCACATTCAGTTCATCCTCGATGATCTCTTTATAAAAATCACTGAGTTCCCCGGCGCCGCTGACAAACATCTTACCGATGGGCTGGCGGTTCTTCATGGCGCTGGCGTTGCGGGCTGCACGGCCCAGCACGACGATACTCAGGACTTCTTCCATATTATCTTCCAGTTCCTTGTCAATCCATTCTTCTGTCACCGTCGGGAAATCGCACAGATGGATGCTCTCCGGAGCCTCTTTGTTCACGGATTTTACCAGGTTCTGATAGATATCCTCCGTCATAAAGGGGATCATGGGTGCTGCGGCTTTGGCGATGGTAACCAGGGCTGTGTACAGAGTCATGTAGGCATTGATCT
>JBGVCE010000062.1:0-6967 GCA_045226235.1 Anaerobutyricum sp. | reverse complement strand
CCTGCTGACCACTTCAGAGCATCTAAATCCACATTATCGGTTACACCAAAATACTGAAATGGGCACAGGAGTTTTCTGTCTATAGCTTCAGGCAGACGAATCTCAGCAGCAATACGATTGTCGAAATATTGCAGAATGTTTTTCCCGTCCATACGTTCCGGCGTGGCTGTAAGTCCTAATAGAATCTTTGGTCGATAATATTTAAGAAGTTTCTGGTAAGTTTTTGCTGCCGCATGATGAAACTCATCAACTACTATATAATCATAGTTATCCTCTGTTGTTTTCTGTGAAAAATCTTGAGAATTAAATGTTTGAATAGATATAAAAAGTGCATCTAGGGAATCTGGTTTATAATTTCCAACATACATATTCCCGAAATTTGCATCTCTTAATACGGCTCTGAAGGTATATAAACTCTGCTTCAAGATTTCTTCTCGGTGAGCAACAAATAAAAGTCGACATGATTCTCCAACATGTTCTCTGCAATACCTTTTATAGTCCAAAGCAGAGATTACTGTTTTTCCAGTTCCTGTTGCAGCCACAACCAGGTTTTTCATATGACCACGAACTTTTCGCTCAGCATCCAACTTATCCAATATCTCCTTCTGATAAGGATATGGTTGAATATCCATTGTATAGTATTCCGGATTGTTAGAATCAAAATATTTTTCTACCTTAAGTGCATGAGCAAGATAGTTCTTTTTTGCCTCAGAATAGAGTTCAAATTCATTGGAATTCCAATAGCTATCAAATGTTGCCACAATTTTATCAATTGTTTCCGGCAAATCTGTTTTTGTTACTTTGACATTCCATTCTAGACCACTTGAAATTGCAGCATTTGAGAGATTTGACGATCCCACATAAGCTGTAGTAAATCCAGTATCCCGATAAAACACATAGGTCTTTGCATGAAGGCGGGTACGTTTTGTATCATAGCTAACCTTCACTTTAGCGCCAGGAAGTTTACGCAATTCTTCAACTGCTTTCAAATCAGTAGCTCCCATATAAGAGGTTGTGATCACTCGTAGCTTTCCTCCAGTTTTTGCAAATTCGGTCAACTCATCAAAAATCAGGCGCAATCCACTCCATTTAATAAATGAAACCAACATATCAATTCTATCGCAGGATACAATTTCCTTTTTAAACTCTGAAAACATCTGTGGTTCGTGAACTGCTCCGGTAAAAAGACTTGTTTGAGCAATGGATGTTTCTGGCCGTACTAATTGGATTTTATTATTAACCGCTTGAATCGTATTTTTAGGATCTATTAACGCAAGAAGTTGTTCTGCCCGTTCCGCTACAGATTCTGGGTTTTCATTCAACTCATTATCAGTTTGAGTAACTGTCTGAATCATACGATTTGCAAAAGCAATCTGATCTTTCAAATTTCCCCCATTTTCCTGCACTTGAATCAATCTCTGTTCTGCAACCTGAGCTATATATTTGGACAGTATTTTAGCTGCCTCAGCACTATCTATAGGTCCTGTCTGGTACAATTTATCCGATTGAGAAAGCTCTTGTTCTAGTTCGTTATTAATAATCTGTTCATACAAACCATTTTGAAGCATTTTCATTCTCCTATTTATCCTTGTTTTTTAAATAGTTTACCTAGTTTTATACTACCCTATCATACCTTCCACACTTCATAACCCTGGCGTTTTGCAGAATCATAAATAGGCCTCATATTTTTCTCTAATATCCTACAGAATTCACCTCTGGAGTTCCCATTCCGATATAACTCCTGTCCGGCCCAGATCGAATGCAGATTATCCCGATAACAGGATTCATAAAGCTTATGGATCTGATTCTTTTCATGGATCAGACTATACATGATAAACTGATTCCCGGCAAACCGCTCAAAAAACGGATCCCACATAGGGAGTCGGTTACTCTTTGAAGAATTCAGGGAAGAATCCATAGGCATCAGATTCCACAATTCATCGTTCATCACAAAAGACCATGGAATGAAATGATCTATATCGTACTTCTTAGGAATAACAGGTTTTCCGGTAAACACATCTCTGATTTCATGACAATCCAGCACTCCATGCCAAAGCTTTCGAACATGATTAAGCTTCCGCATCTTCTCATCCATAGGTGCCAGTTTATAGATTAGTCCCGGTACTTCAGGATTGTTATTCTGCAGCCATCTTACCTTCTCATACTGAATCCAACCAAGTATATTGACGGTATTATCCTGGATCATGGCCATCCATTCTGGATTAAAATGTACCTCTTTCTTTAGCCTACTCTGTGTTCCAAGTGTATAGGGAAGGACTGTCACTTGGCGATTAAAGTGCTGGATATATTCTGTAATTCTCCGTACGCTCCCCCAATTTACCGGCTGATTGTCTCTGGCAAAAAAACCTGCCAAAGCACGGTACGGAACCATATTGGTTAATTGTTCTTTAAATGGTTTAAGTTTATCATTATACTCTTGGATGGCATTCCTAATCTCCACTTTTGATGCATTTGCTGGAAGATCAGAAAGCTGACTCAGCTTTAATACTGCCCTTTCCAGTCCATCCCTAACCTGTCCATCTGCCTGCATCCCGCTAAGATGGATATGGAATTCCCTGACAGAGTACCAGGCATTACAGATCATTTCATCGATAATCGCATCAAAGCATGTATCAGAAATGCCCTGAGAAATCAAATGAACAATCGCTTCCAACCAGTAAAACTTATAACAGTAAGAGGGATCCTTCATCATCTGTGAAAATGCTTCTATGTCCAAGCTATTATAATAATTACCATCAATTTCTAACAAGCTTCCGTTTTTCGAAGTATAATGTTGAGCCACTTCTCTTCGCTCCTTCCGGGTCTGGCATCCGAAGTAATCCATTCTTCCTCAATGACCACCACTGTACAGTCCAGCTTACCCAAAAATTCCAAAAATGAGTCTTCTGTAAAATCAGTAAAATACCTTCCGTTTCGTACACCCTCATAATCACCGTATTTAAAGGATGTATAGATGATGCCACCTGGCTTCAGGGCTGCCACCATTTTTCTCATAACATCTGCCAGGCTCTCCCTGTCCAGATGAAGGATAGAAGAACATGCCCATATCCCATCATACTTCTCCACCTCATGAAGCATTTCAAAATATATATGTCGCACAGTAATACCAGTGTATTCGGAAGCGATACGACACAGTTCTTTGGACCCATCTATAGCCTCTACAGAAAAACCCTTTTCTAAAAAGTACTTTGTATCACGCCCGGAACCACATCCAAAGTCGAGGATTAATGCTTCTGGAGAGAGTTTAGACAGAAAACGATCCTGAACTCCTGTAAAATTTATTTCCTTTGTATTGTCAGAAAACATCTGAGCGTGTTCATTGTAGTAATCAATGGTAGATGACATAATAATCCCTTTTTCCAAATCATTACATTCTTGTAATGATCTTTGAATTCATATAATAAATTAGTTGCTTAATATAATATCATAATTATCCTAATGAAAAAAGAAAAAGGCACCAATCTCAAAAGATTGTATGCCCTTAATTCAATCCTTATACGTATCCAAAAAATGATGCATATGACCATTGTGCTTATAGGAAATCAGTGTGTCGAGACAAACGTTATTCATGCTGTTGAAGATATTAGTCTCGATGTGTGGATTTGATTCTTTCAGACGCCGTATCAGCAGTTTTGTTTCCATCCGTTTTGAGATCACCGCCCCGTCCTCTCGGCACGAGCTGCAGGTATCGGTAAAGTGGCAGGCACATTGAATGAAATGCAGGCCATGATAATCACGCCATGCCTTGATATCGTCTTCACGCACGAAATACATTGGCCGTATCAGTTCCATGCCCTCAAAATTGGTGCTGTGCAGCTTGGGCATCATGCCCTGCATCTGTCCGCCCCAGAGCATTCCCATCAGAGTTGTTTCAATCACATCGTCATAATGATGCCCCAGTGCAATCTTATTACAGCCCAGTTCCCTGGCCTTGCTGTAAAGGTATCCACGCCGCATTCGTGCACATAGATAACAGGGGGACTTTTCTATTCTGTAAACGGCATCAAAGATTGATGTTTCGAAGATCTGTATGGGGACACCAAGAGTTTTGGCATTATGTTCTATCATCATACGGTTCAGCTCGTTATATCCCGGATCCATTACCAGAAACACCAGTTCAAAGGATAGTTTCCTGTTTTTTTGGAGTTGTTGAAACAGCTTTGCCATCAGCATTGAGTCCTTGCCGCCGGATATACATACCGCTATCCTGTCCCCTGGTTCGACGAGCTCATACTTCATGATTGCCTTGTAGAAGGGATTGAATAGCCTTTCCCTGAACTTTCTTCTTTTCCTAAGGGGTTCTTCAATCTCTTCGGAACGATCTTTTTTAATGAGCTGCTTTCTTAACCATGAGGCATACCCTCCCGACAGACTGTAAGCATCATATCCAAGTTCCTGAAGATCTTCACTGGGGATGATACTTTGTGTTCCGTGCATACAGAACAGGACGATTTTCTTATCCTTGGGCAACAGATTCTTCTCCGCCTGCTCAGTGATATCCCCTAAGTTTTCAGCCCCCGGTATCGTACCGTAGGAATAAGATATGCTGTCCCGTATATCGTATAGTACATATGTGCTTTCGGGCAGGTCCGCCAGCTGCTCTATCGTTATTTCACTCATGGATACCTCCGCTATGACAACTTTTTAGTAAATGATGCCAACCGGATTCGAACCGATATAGAAGGTGTATGGGACCCTGCTCTTCCATTGAGCTATGGCATCTGATTTGAATTCGAAAAAAACCGGAAGACTCATCGAATCTCCCGGTGGACGACTCTCCGTTTTTAATTACCTACTAATCCTATAGGTTAATTATCATAACACGGTTCAGCCATGATTTCAATACATTTTAGATGCCTTTTTTCATTTCTTTACTTCATTACCTTCTCTATATCCTTCTCTTCCGCCCAGGGATATTCTTCCTTTATCCTGGAGAGGATGCGTTCACAGGATAGGAATGGGTCTTCTTTGTATGCAGCATAGATCATATCCTTCCCTATGAACTTCTCCATGGTAGAGTATACAGAGATGGGCCAGCCATATTCCTTTCCGTCTTTTTTGCGTCTTCGCTTTCTGAAGTCACGGACGGTCAAATACCCCTTCATCTGCAGGGAAGTGATCACTCCTTCAAAGTTCTTCTCTCCCTCTTTTCCGAATCCTGCCTTCTTTTTTATCTCAAAGGAGTAGAGTTCATCCTCTGTTTCAAACAGATCCATGATCTTCTTTTCCCGGAAACTTGCCATCTCATCATCCCAAAGGGCATCAAAGTCATAGCCATTTCTCCGATAATTTGCAAAGGCAGGCAGCCATTCTTTGGAGATGAATCCGGTCTTGCGGTTGAAAAACTTGCCGTAGGCCACTCTTCCGGACCTGGCGATCATCTCCCGCCAGAGCCATGGATCCTGTTCCGGGTCCCCGGTCCACCAGAAGAGCGGGGATACATGTTCCTCTGCTGAAAATCCCGGCACTTCGTTCGCAAAGAGGGGAAGGAAACCCACCTGATTGATATAATTGATCAGTTCCTCGGGAGTGCGGATCCGGTAAGGATTATCCCAGTCCAGTCCTCTCATAATCCATTCGCCATTCTCATTTGCCATGTTATTTCCTTCTTCCTCCATGCATTTACAGCATATTTATGATAGCCCCTTCCCCGGTTCTGACAGGCCTCTCATCAAGGCGGTCTTGTAATGCCTCCCGTTTCCTGCTGATTTCCTGCATTAGTTTATCCATGTCTTTCTTCAGTGTTCCATGCATAGGCACCACATTGGAAGGATGGAGGCCAAAATAATAACAATCATCCAGCTGGAGTTGGGACAGGAGTATTTCTTCCTCCTCCAGGTACTCTCCGAAGGTGTTTTCTATGAATGATCCATTTTTCATGTCCTCATAGAGGGGACATCCCGGGTCTGCATGAAGGGTTCCCGTGAAGATCAGATAGGGTTTTGTTTCATTTAACAGTTTTGCGGTGGCAAGTGCATTTTCCTTCCGCAGAGTCGGCCCGGCACAGCCAAGGATGATATTGGCTCCATAGTCCATGCCGGCTTTTTTGAGCCGGTTTAGCTGGTAGACAGCCTCCTCACAAGTGTATCCCTTGTTCATGTATTCCAGGGCTTCATCCAGCCCGCTTTCCACCCCGATATTCAGCTCATTGATACCCAGTTGGCGAAGAGCCTTCAGCTCATCATCTGTCTTGCCCTGGATATTTTTAATCGAAGCGTACATGGCTATGGTCTCTACCCTTGGAAGATACATATGAATCAGTTCTGCGATCTCTATCAGTTTATCCCCTGAGAGCACAAAAGCATCTCCGTTTTCCAGGAAAACCCGGTCGATATAAGCTGCGTAGGGTATTGCGTCCCGGATCTGCCCTTCCACTTCTTCCATGCTTATCACACGAAAAGGGACATCCCTGTACATGGTACAGAAGGAGCATCGGTTATGGGAACAGCTTTTGGTTACTTCCAGCAGAAATGAACCAGCCTCAAAGGGAGGTCTGTACATGATTTCAGGCATCTTAACACCTCATTTCTGTGTTTATCTTTATTGTTAGTGATTTTCATTCAAGTATTTTCCCCATATAGTATTCGTTAACATATCTGTCGTTTATTTTCATTGATTTCGGCCTTAGACCTTCTACCTGGAAGCCACATTTATCATATAATTTTTTTGCCAGGGTGTTTTCACATTCTACCGTGAGTTCCAGCCGGATGATGCCATTTGATCTGGCCCAGTCTTCCAACTGCTGAAACAGCTGGGTTCCGATTCCCTGGCAACGGTAGGCTTTGAGAATTCCAGCTACGATATATGCAGTATGTTGTACCCGGTTTAGCCTTCCTCTCTTTGCCCAGAGATGGCCAACGAGTTTGCCCTCATCATTTTCCGCAACCAGAAGAAGATCTTTGCCGGATACCGCTTCCTCGATGGCAGATTTCAGCCCATTTAGGTT
>JBGVCE010000061.1:0-3302 GCA_045226235.1 Anaerobutyricum sp. | reverse complement strand
ATGTGATATCCATGTGTTTACGGTATATGCTGTTATATTTTTTCTTTAAAACCCTGTGTGCCTTGTTGTTTCTGGCAGTCAGACTGGCGGCCTGTGCTTTAGGCCCTGTTATGACCGTCATCATGAAAAGGATGATAAAGGCTGCTGTGATAAACCGGATCAGTTTCTTTCTGTTCCACATAAATGAATCCCTCCTGCGATACTATTTTACTTACGCTTTCATTATAATCGCTGCTTTTTCTGCCGTCAATAACAGCAGAAAGGCAGCTTTTGCCCTCTGAGGCCGGGATTTCCGTAAAAACTATGAATTTAATGTCAAGGAGATGTTAAATTTCTGTTAAAAGGGTTGAAAGTATAGAAAAAAGAAGTTATACTTTGAAATAACACATTAAATTGTGATTACTATGCTCAGGAAGGGAGGTATCTTGATGTCGAAGCTTCAGATTGCACATGGCGAATCAAAACTGGATATTAATCTTATCCTGGGAAGCTGGAGATATGTAAAGGTTATCGTAAATGACGACCTCACCATCGACATGAGAGTACCGATCGGAATGAAGCAGGAGATGATAGACAGCTATCTGAACTCCCATGCCGACAGGATAATCATGGAGTACGACAGAAAGAAAAACCGGAACCATCAGGCCCTTCCCACGATCCTGGAACTGGAGGAGGGGAAACTGGTCTACCGCAACGGTTTGTCCCTTCCCTACCTTGGAAACATGGACCTTCAGCTCCGCATCCGGCTGGTGCCGGAGGGGGAAGAGACAAAGATTTATCTTGACAAGGGAAAAGATGGCAAAAAGATACTTACCATACGCACAGACAATACCAGCCAGGAGTTCATCCGCTACTGTGTGATGAGATATTATAAAAAGAGTGCCACCACTATCGTGAAACGATATGTCAAGGAATTTAGCGAGAAGCTGGGACTTCCTTACCGGAATATTCATATAACCAACCTTACGACAGGATCCAGGTTTGAGATTCCCCGCTTCCGGTACAGCAACCTGGCAGTCAAGAATCAGTCGACCCTTTGGGGACGCTGTACCAGAAAGCATACCCTGAAGTTTGACTGGAAACTGGCTATGCTGCCGGTGGAAGTAATCAAATACATCATTATTCACGAACTGACTCATGTGAAGAAGATGAATCACTCCTCCGTTTTCTGGGGGGAGGTTGAGAAAATCATGCCGGAGTACAAAGAGTGCAGACGCTGGCTCGACCGGCATGGCAAAGAATATGAAATTTTCTAATTTTTTAACCATTTTTCCATAAAAAGCTGCCGCAACGACCCCGAAAAAAGTTGCGGCAGCTTTTATGTAATTCAAAAGGAGACAGCATCATGGAATATCAGCGGATCCAACATCCGATCCCACCCTTATATGACAAGGAATCCCGCATTCTTATCCTGGGCAGCTTCCCTTCCGTTAAATCCAGGGAGGCAGCATTCTTCTACGGGCATCCCCAGAACCGGTTCTGGAAACTGCTGGCTGCCCTTTTCTCAGAAGACTTTCCTGTTACGATAGATGACAGAAGAGCATTTCTGCACCGCAACCATGTGGCATTGTGGGATACCATTGCCAGCTGTGAGATCCAGGGTTCTTCGGACAGCAGCATCAAAAATGTAGAGGTGAATGATCTTTCGGTTATCCTGGACCGGGCACCGATTGAGCAGATCTACTGCAACGGAGCCAAATCCTATGAGTATTACCGGAAATATATCCAGGAGAAGACGGGGAGAGAGGCCTTCAAACTGCCCTCCACCAGCCCTGCGAACGCGGCTTTTGGCATGGATAAACTCATGGATCATTGGAGACAGATTCTGGCCCCTTTACGGATCGCGTCTCCTGGGATCGGCGGGACCCTCCTGTCCTGGTATGACTATAACGGGAGAATCCTCCCCTGGAGGAGTGATCCCACCCCCTATCATGTCTGGATCTCAGAGATTATGCTTCAGCAGACCCGGGTGGAAGCGGTGAAGACATATTACGACCGATGGATGGAGGAACTGCCGGATATAGCAGCTCTTGCAGGGGTGGATGATGAGAAGCTGATGAAACTCTGGGAGGGGCTTGGCTACTACAACCGGGCCCGCAATCTTAAGGAAGCTGCCTTAACCATCATGGAGAAATTCGGCGGGCAGCTGCCGCGGGAGTACGAAAAGCTTTTATCGCTGAAAGGAATCGGGCCTTACACGGCCGGTGCCATTTCTTCCATCGCTTTCGGGCAGCCCAGGGCAGCGGTGGACGGAAATGTCATGCGTGTTTTTTCCAGGATTCTGATGGAACCTGGGAAGATCAGTTCCGCTAAGACGAAGGGCAATCTGGAGAGAGAGGTTCTCCGGGCTCTGCCTCAGGAACGTCCGGGAGATTATAATCAGGCTCTTATGGATCTGGGCGCCACAGTCTGTCTGCCAAAGGGACAGCCTCTGTGTGATCAGTGCCCCTGGGAATCTGTCTGCCAGGCACATAAAAAGGGCAGAGAAAATGATTTTCCCGTAAAAGAAGAAAAGAAATCCCGCAGAGTTGAAGAACGAGCGGTATTTCTGATAGAATGGGAAGGTAGATACCTGATTCATAAAAGAGGGAAAAAAGGGCTCCTGGCAGGATTGTGGGAGCTGCCTAATCTGGAGGGGCGGTTCACTCTGGAAAAAGCCCGGCAGGAGATGATGAACCGGGGAATCTCCGACTATATCCTGGATCCCTTAGGCGAAGGAAAACACGTTTTCTCCCATGTGGAATGGCGTATGACAGGATACCGGATCCGTCTTAAGGCGCTAACGAAACAAATCCGTCAGGCCCTCAGGGAAAATGAGGACTGGGCTCTGGTGACGGGTGGGGAATTGAGAGAATCCTATGCGCTGCCCTCAGCCTTCGACCGTTATAAACAACAGATAGAAAACGCTTAAGGAGGAAGTATGAGATTTCGGCCTTGTATCGATATACATAATGGGAAGGTAAAACAGATTGTCGGCGGCAGTCTCCTGGATGAGGGGGATTACGCCCTGGATAATTACGTGTCGGAAAAAAACGGAGACTATTATGCCCGACTATACAGGGATGCCGGCCTTAGCGGCGGGCATATCATTCTGCTAAATCCCCCGGCCAGTGAATATTATGAGGAAGATGTGCGGCAGGCCTGTCTGGCCCTTGGGGCCTACCCCGGAGGGCTCCAGATCGGGGGAGGTATGAAGGCAGACAACGCTGCCTTTTTCCTGGAGCAGGGCGCTTCCCACATCATCGTTACTTCCTATGTTTTCCGGGATGGGAAAATCGATTGGGAACACCTGGATCTTATGG
>JBGVCE010000060.1:0-2469 GCA_045226235.1 Anaerobutyricum sp. | reverse complement strand
CATATCTATGGCGCCCTCATGGCAAGCCTCTGCGCACAAGCCGCAGCCATTACATTTTTCTTCATCAATATGTATAATCTTTCGAATCATAATTACCCCATTTCCGTGCGTGGTGCACCTGTTATTTCTTTGTTCTTTCTAGAAATAGTATAGCAGTAGTCTTTCAAAAAATCTGTATCCACAGATACACCACAAAAATTTTTTCGTGTATACTAGTCGCCGTGTCCGTAATCATTCTATCTTCTTTGGAAATCAAAGATTGAAATACAGCTGGTTCCGTATTATGATTGGAGCAACAGTGAATAGCAGACAGATAACGCCAATGAGCAGGTAGGATACTATGAATACAGAAAGAACAAGACTGGTTGAAGAGAAGATGGCCAGGATCTTCTCTGAAAAAAAGAGATTTTCAGACCATCTATATAAGTGGGAAGACTCGTTATTACCGGATAAATATGATCATAATTGTTTTGAATACACAGGCCAGCCTACAAAAGAGGAGTACCAAAAAGCCCTGGAATATCAAAAAAACAGAGGCGACGGTTTTATCAAATTGGAAGGGGATCATCCTCTGTCGAACAGCTTTGGGCTGGAAATGGATATTACAGTAACCATGGAATTGAAAAACAGGAGCAGCTGGACGAGGAACCATAGTGTGAGGTTTGCTGTTCCGACTCTGGAAGAAATGGAAAGGATCGAAGTGAAACACTTTGGCCCGATCTACGGAGAAAGCTTTACCAGAAGAAATGTACGGAGGCTGTACCATAAGCTCCAATATCATGGGGCGTATCTGAATCATGTCCTGGCAGGAGCCTGTTACAGCTTTCCTTCAGATGGAATGACCTGTATTGATGGACTGATCGTAGATGAGGCTTTTCGCCATCAATATGTTGCGACATCACTAATCGCTCATATCGCAGATATCAGTCCAGGCAGTACATTGTTCCTTCATGCTGATGAGATGGATACCCCGAAAGAGATGTATCTAAGAATGGGATTTGAGATCATCGATCTTCTGTATGAATATTGTAAAACTGATATTGATATAAATTAACTCGAGAGCAAATAAGTAAATATGGGTATGCCATGCATAGCATTTTCTTCCCATTGCTCACCTAGATCGTATGTGCTAAAATAGTTCATACTCATTGATTCATATCGATGTGAATCCAACTATCTCAACTATAAAAGAAGGAGCATCCTCATGAACGTAATAAAGAAGCAGCATATGACGATCCCCTGGCACAGCCTGGTAGACCAGGAGTCAGATACCCCGGCTATAGAGGCCAGTCTGGAAGAAAAGGTAACTTTGATCGGCCGGGTTGGTCT
This sequence comes from Anaerobutyricum sp., assembly GCA_045226235.1. Classification (GTDB taxonomy): domain Bacteria; phylum Bacillota; class Clostridia; order Lachnospirales; family Lachnospiraceae; genus Anaerobutyricum. The sequence goes on along the minus strand of JBGVCE010000060.1, from coordinate 1,140 downwards.
TGCCATGCTTTCTGCAGGGACAGGAGCCTGGAGGGTTCGGGAGTCTATGAACAGAATATCGGCTTGTCTCGGGGTTACCTGTGATGCAGATATCGGCCTTTTATCCATTACATTTACTTGTATCGAGGACGGACAGTCTATATGCAAGTCTCTGACCCTGGCCACAACCGGGGTCAACACAGATAAGATCCGTCTCCTTGAGTGGTTTGTGGACAGCTTTCCCGAGAGGACGTGCAGGTATTCCATCGACCAGTTTCACGGGGTTCTTGATACGATAACCAGTGCGCCAGGTCATTATCATGCGCTGACTTTAGGACTCGCCTCCGGGCTTGCCATTTTAATCTTTTGACCAGGCCTAGTTTTCATGATCGATTACCTCCTTTGTCAGGTTCTGATATGCAAGAGCCACTTTGTTCTTCGGGCAATGGCGGAAAATGCTGATCCCTTCCGCGCTGACTTCAGCAGCCTTTACAGATAAGGGAATCCTGGTATTGAAAATATTGATCTGAGATCCGTAATTTTCCCTGACGTTTGCATAGATATCTTTGGCATAATTGGTTCGCAAATCTACCATAGTAAGCAGGATACCTTCAATAGTCAGTTTTCTGTTAAGTCGTTTTTTTACCATAAATATTGTTTTGATCAATTGTTGGAGACCTTTTACTGGAAGGTACGCAGTCTATACTGGGATAATCACGGAATCAGCCGCAGCCAGGGCATTGATTGTAAGGATTCCGAGAGAGGGCATGCAGTCGATCAGGATATAATCGTAATAAGCCCTCATCATCTCTATATATTCCTTCAGGATAACCTCCCTGCTCATCACAGCCCCCATTGTAATCTCCAAGGCGGAGAGTTCTATGTTTGCTGGTAGCAGATCCACATCCTCCATATGGTGAAGGACTCCTTCTTTAGGCTTAAAATCCTCCTCATTAATAATGGCCATCATAACAGAAGCCAGGGTAATACCAATATCATCTGGTTCCATATACCCCAGGCTTGCCGTCAGTGAACCCTGGGGATCCGCATCAACTAGCAGGACTCTGTTTCCTTCCTTAGCCAGTCCTACCCCAAGATTTAAGGTAGAAGTGGTCTTTGCCACCCCTCCTCCTAATATAAAAGTGTAGTGGTTATACTCCC
>JBGVCE010000059.1:0-5608 GCA_045226235.1 Anaerobutyricum sp. | reverse complement strand
TCCCGGTTGCCAATGTTTTACCAATATGTAAAGGTTTTACGGGAATAGTTTTTTTCCCCTGAAGCTGCACTTCCAGGATGCGCAGAGCATCCTGTCCGGTCTGCACCGTAAAAGAGTCCTGATCTACAGCAATCACCCTACCGGGGATAGCATCTTCTTTCCCTGGTGTCACATCAGCGCTCCAGATCTTCAATGTCTTATTCTTGTAAAATGTATAGGCACTGGGCCAGGAATTCAGGCCACGAACCAGCCTCTCGATGGAAGCTGCATCTTTGTTCCAGTCTATCCTTCCCATATCTTTTGTCAGCATCCCGGCATAACAGGACAGGGAATCATCCTGTTTCTCCCGGTGATCAATCCCCTTCTCCAGATCGTCAAGGACCTTAAGAAGCAGAGGACCTCCCAGAACCGCCAGCTTATCATGCAGGCTCTCCCCGGTTTCTTTTTCATCGATGGCTACCGAGGCTTTGGCAATCATATCTCCTGTATCGAGTCCCTTATCCATGTACATGATCGTAACTCCGGTCTCCTTCTCCCCATCAATCACAGCCCACTGAATCGGTGCTGCCCCACGGTATCTGGGAAGGAGGGAAGCATGGACATTAATGCATCCCCATCTGGGCAGATTAAGGATGCTTTCCGGCAGAATCTGACCGAAGGCAACCACCACGATTACATCCGGATTCAGTTCTTTCAGGACAGACACAAATGCTTCATCTCTTACTTTAACGGGCTGATACACCGGAATATCATGGGCAAGGGCAGTCACCTTCACCGGAGATGACTGCATCGCTTTTCCCCGTCCCTTGGGTCTGTCCGGCTGAGTGACAGCCGCCACAACATCATGCTCCCTGATCAGACATTCCAGGGTCGGGACGGAAAAGTCCGGTGTTCCCATAAAAACTATTCTCATTCTTCTTCGATCTCCTCGTCCTCTTCCAGATCACGGTAAGGCTCATTGGCACGCTCCCCGTACAGGATTCCTTCCAGGTGATCCATCTCATGCTGCATGGCTCTGGCCCGAAGTCCTTCGCCCTCGATAATCACTTCATTCATATCCATATCGTAACTTTTTACTTTCACGTAATCAGCCCTGGTGACAGAAGCCACCTTGCCGGGGACACTGAGGCAACCCTCATCATCGGTCTGCTCTCCGGACATCTCCAGAATCTCCGGGTTGATCAGTACAAAGGGATCCCCATCCATCACGTCGATGACGCAGATGCGGCGCAGCACGCCGACCTGAGGAGCGGCAAGGCCTACTCCCCGGGACTCATACATGGTATCCCACATATCATCTATCAAAGTTCTCATACGGTCATTCATCTGTTTCACCGGTTTACATACCTTGCCGAGACAATCTTCTCCGATGAAACGTATCTGTCGTATAGCCATAAAATCCTCCTGCTATATATTTATTATCTGTCTTATTCAAGACTCGTCCGCGAGTCTAATCTATTATCTGATACACTAAAACCACAATATAATATTATATCATCAGTACATAACTGCGTAAAGTACTATTCCGCTTTATCCTGAGCCATCCAGGGCTTATCAGTAACTGTTCATGGGGTCGAAATCATACTGTACACTCACACCGGCAAATAAAGGATGGGTATCGATCACAGCCTGCAGCCTGTCTTTCAGGTCAAGCAGTCTTTCCGCCTCCACATGCTTCAGATAGATTACCTGCCGGTAAGTATCTTTTAATTTGGACAGGGATGCCTGTCCCGGGTTGAGTACCGATACCGGGTTTTCGCTCCCGGTCTGGCTCTGCACGATCATTTTCTGGATCCGCTGCACCGCCAGGGCAGACTGGCTTTCTTCCCCGCTTTGTACCAGGATAACCAGCATGTGAGACCAGGGTGGATAACTAAGCAGCTTACGGTAGCAGGATTCCTCCTGGTAGAATCTCTCATAGGCCTGCTCCGCCGCCGTCTGAATGGCATAGTGGTCCGGGGAGTAGGTCTGTATGATTACCTCCCCCTGCTTGGTTCCGCGACCTGCCCTGCCGGCTGCCTGGCATAACAGCTGAAAGGTCTTCTCTCCGCTTCGGAAATCATGACTGTGAAGGGATAAATCTGCCGCCAGAATTCCCACCAGCGTCACATTTTCGTAGTCGTGTCCTTTGACAATCATCTGTGTTCCCAGCAGGATATCTGCCTGCCCACCCCCAAAGGCCTCCAGCATCTCCTGGTGGGAATGCTTTCTCCGGGTGGTATCCATATCCATACGCAGGACTCTGGCGCCGGGAAATTCCTCTTTCAATGCCGCCTCAACCTTCTCTGTGCCTAGTCCGAAGGCTGCCACATGAGGGCGTCTGCATACCGGGCATTCCCTGGTGTAGGGCCTGGTAAAACCGCAGTAATGACAGCGTAGAGTACCGTCCCGGTGGTAGGTTAGGGACACGTCACAGTGGGGGCACTTTATGACGGTGCCACATGCCCTGCAGGAGACAAAACCTGCAAAACCACGGCGGTTTAAAAACAGCATAATCTGTTCTTTTCTCTCCAGCCGCTCCTGGATCTTAAGCCGGAGATCCCCACTGAAAATGGACCGGTTTCCCTGCTGGAATTCCCCTTTCATATCAACGATGGAAACCTTGGGCAGAACCGCTTCTCCCCCCCGTTTCTTTAACGTCCACAGGGTGTATTCTCCCCGCAGAGCCCGGGTGTAGGATTCCATGGAAGGGGTGGCAGATCCTAATATCACACTGGCCCCGGTCATCTCTGCCCGGAATATGGCAGTCTCCCTGGCATGATATTTGGGGGAGCTGTCACTCTTATAGGCTCCGTCATGCTCCTCATCAATCACGATAAGCCCCAGATTTCCGGTGGGGGCAAAGAGAGCGGAGCGGGGGCCCACCACGATATTCGCTTCCCCCTGTTCAATTCTCATATAGGAATCCGACTTTTCTCCCTGGGACATCCTGGAATGGAGCACGGCGATCTGCTCTCCGAAGCGCTCATAAAAACGTCTTACCGTCTGAAAGGTCAGAGAGATCTCGGGGATGAGCACGATAGCCTGCTTTCCCATGCCAAGGACCACCTCGATCATGGACATGTACACTTCCGTCTTCCCGCTGCCGGTAACACCGTGGAGAAGGTAATTCTTCCGAACTCCCGCCTCATAATCCCGGGTGAATTCCTCCAGTATGGCAGACTGTTCCCGGTTGAGAGGGATTTTCTCTTCTTTTTTCTGTAAAGCAGAGAAAGGATTGCGGTATTGGATCCTGCTATGTAATTCTATGATTCCCTGCTCTTCCATCTTCTTCAGGTCTTTTTGGGAAAGTGTTCCGACCCTCTTTATCTCATCCCCGCTGAGAGTGTGTCCGGGATCCTGCAATAGAGCAGCCAGAAAACGGCTTCTGACCCGGTAATTCCTTTTCTCCCACATCTTCAGCAGTTCTTCTCCCTCCGGAACACTCAGCCGAAGAGTGACCTCCGTCTTCTTCTTTTTGGCGATTGCCCTCTTTACAGGCATAACCGTTTTCAGAGCCTGATACATGGAAGAACCATACCGCTCTTTCAGGAATGCCGCCATTCTGATCATCTGGGATTCCATGGCCACGGACTTGGGGGAAAGCTCCAGGATTTCCTTCATCAACTCAACCGGATAATCCGCAGTATCGGATAAAGAGATCACATATCCTTCCCTCACCTGATTTCCTTTGCCAAAGGGAATCCGGACTCTGACACCTGGTCTTACTGCTTCCTGTAATGAAAAAGGCACTCTGTACTGGAATACCTTATCGAGTGCCTCATGTGAAATGTCTATAATTACATCTGCATATTCTTTTGCCATAAATCTTCCTCTATTCTGTCGGAATCGGCCAGACAATTTTATTGTCGTCTAATATTTGCCATCCAGGACATCCTGAACGATTTCTTCCTCGCTCATGTGATATTTTACCCCCTTGATTTCCTGGTAGGTCTCATGGCCTTTCCCGGCCAGAATAATGATATCTCCGGGCTCTCCGTGATTCATCACATAGGAGATGGCCTCCCTGCGGTCGATGATGGAGATATACTTTCCGTCGGTTTTTTCTATACCACTTATGATATCATCTATGATTGCCTGAGGTTCCTCGAACCTTGGATTATCGGAGGTAATTACCGTAAGATCGGCCAGGTTTCCGGAAACTTCGCCCATCTCATAACGGCGGGATTTCGCTCTGTTTCCTCCACACCCGAAGAGGCTGATCAGCCGGCCGGGATGGTATTCCCGCAGGGTGTTAAGTATGCTCTCCAGTGCTACCGCATTATGAGCATAATCGATGATCAGCGTGTATTCATATCCTGTGGGAACAATCTGAACTCTTCCCTTTACGGTAAAATGTTTCAATGCTTCATTGATCTGCCCGATGCTAAGGCCAAAGGCAAGAGCGATACTGATGGCTCCCAGGGCATTATGTACATTAAAGACTCCGGGAATACCGCATGTGATATCTCCCTGGGCATCCCCGCTGATATGAAAGTCCACACCCAGGAAATCCGTATCTCTGGTCAGATGTATATCTGTTGCCCGAAGATCTGCTCCTTCTCCTGTACCAAAGGTACGGATCGGACAAAGGGCGTCCCTGGTAATCTCCTCAAAATGCTGGTCATCCAGATTGGCAAAACCCTGTTTGGTCTGACGGAAGAGCATGGCTTTACAGGCCAGATATTCCTCAAAACTCTCATGCTCATTGGGCCCGATATGGTCCGGAGAAAGGTTGGTAAACAGGCCATAATCAAATTCGATTCCGGCGGTGCGGTCCAGTTTAAATCCCTGGGAAGAAGCTTCCATGACAACGCATTGGCATCCGGCATCCACCATCTGTCTGAAGTAGCGGTGGATATCATAGGATTCCGGGGTAGTGTTGTTCACTGTGATGTGTTCATCCCCGATAACCACCTCAATGGTTCCGATCACTCCGGTCTTCAGGCCGGCTTTCTCCAGAAGGTCGTGAATCATATATGTGGTGGTTGTCTTCCCTTTGGTCCCGGTGACTGCGATGGTTTTTAATTCCCTGGCAGGGTATCCGAACCATGCTGCAGAGATCAGAGCCATAGCCCTTCTGGTATCCTTCACCTTAATAATCGTCACATTTTCCGGTGCTTCCACCTGGTCCTGGACCACCAGCACGGATGCGCCGGCCTCCACTGCCTCAGGAGCAAACCGGTGCCCATCGAAGGAAGCTCCCTTGATACAGAGAAAAAGGCAACCTTTTTCCAGTTTACGGCTATCATTTACTACAGCAGTAACATCCACAGATAAATCTCCCTGCAGACAAGTATATTCCAGCTGATCTAATAACGAACTTAAAATCATAATATCTCCCTCTGAAAAATAATGCAATCAACCGGGAAGCGGCTGATTGCAACAATATGATCTGATTATTCTTCTTCAAATTCCTCTGTCTCGCCTTCGAAAGTGAGTTCATCATCCTCTTCCTGCTCCGGAAGGATGACAATCTTATTCTCACTTAACTCCTCCACGGCGATAGATAAAGCTTTGTCGTTCTCATTGGTATCCACCATAGGGGTTTTGCCGGAGATAAGCTCTCTTGCTCTCTTGGAGGTAGCAATCACGATAGAATAGCGGCTGTCCACATTTGGGATATCCT
>JBGVCE010000058.1:0-2057 GCA_045226235.1 Anaerobutyricum sp. | reverse complement strand
ATGCCTCCATTGATTCCTCCATTGTTGTTTGAAGTAGAAACCACTTTGCCCCTATCCATCTGTAAGGGGTCGTTTGCCATGCTGCCTCTCATGTCTGCTATAGCAAAGCCGGCACCGAACTCCATGGCTTTTACTGCAGGGATGGAAAACATCATATGAGAAAGTAATCCTTCCACCGTGTCAAACCAAGGCTCGCCCACACCTTCCGGCATACCGATGACTGCGGTTTCCAGAACCCCGCCTACACTGTCCCCGTCGGAAGCTGCAGCAAGAATAGCTTCCCGCATTTTTTCTCCCCTTGCTTCGTCGACGACAGCAAAGCTCTTTTCATTCACTTCTTTAATGTCAGAAGCCAGATCATCGAATTCCCGATCTGATATTCCACCACATCTCTTCACATGGGTTCCGATAAAGATCCCTTTCTGTTCCAAAGCATATCTGCAGATGGCCCCCGCAGCAACCAGGGCAGCTGTGATTCTGCCACTGAAATGTCCGCCGCCTCGTGTATCCTGAAAACCGTGGTATTTGCAATCGGCGGTATAGTCGGCATGAGAAGGACGGGCTACCGTCTGCATCTGTGTATAGTCTCCGCTTTTTACATTTTCGTTGGGGATAAGTATTGTAATGGGAGTGCCGGTAGTTCTTCCGCCTACAACACCACTGACAATACTGTATTCGTCCTTCTCTTTTCGGGACGTGGAAATCTTGCCGGTGGGTCGGCGAAGTGTCAGCATATGGGAGAGATATTCATGATTGATTTCTATACCGGGTGCGAAACCGTCTATCGTTGCACCAATATATTCGCCGTGGCTTTCACCAAACAGTGTTACCGCTACGCTAGTGCCAAATGTATTCTTCATAAGATTCAACCTCCCAGGCAGGATTTTGCAAGTTCAATCACATCCAGACATTTCATGGTTTTCAGTTCAAAACTGCCAGGCTCATCTACCATTGTCACAGTTACTGTGTCACCATCTGCCTTTTTATCATGGAATGCAGCATCGGTAATTTTCTCCCAGTCATAGTCCAATTCACGATACAGATTACATTTTTTAAGTACTTCGATCACCCGTTGTTTGATTTTTTCTCCACACATAGGGATCATCCCAAGGGCAACGCACTCGCCGTGGTAAAGCTCAGACATTCCCTCACTGCTTTCGATACCGTGGCCTATGGTATGTCCGAAATTCAGGATTTTTCGTAGTCCCTTTTCCTTTTCGTCCTGCTCTACAACAGACTTTTTGATCTTGAGAGATCGGATGATGATCTCCTCCAGATTTTCATTAATGTCCTGATTCTCAAAAAGTTCAAACAATGCCTTATCAGAAGTGAGTGACATTTTTATTGCTTCGGCAAGGCCGTTTGAGATCTGCCTATGAGGTAGCGTTTGCAGAAGATCAGGGTCGATAAGAACTTTCTTAGGCTGATAAAATGCCCCGACAACATTCTTTACGCCCCCATAATTGATGGCGGTTTTTCCTCCGATAGATGAATCAATCTGGGAGAGAAGTGTGGTGGGGATGTTGTAGAAATCAATTCCTCTCATATAGGCAGAGGCGGCAAAACCGGACAGGTCGCCAACTACACCTCCGCCAACAGCAACAACGCAGTCTTTTCTGGAAAAACCATGGTCAAGCATGGTCTGCAGAAGCTGGCCGAACATATGGAGACTTTTGGAAGCCTCGCCTGATTCTACGGTGTAGATTACACTCTCTTTGCATTGTCCGGCAACGGTTTTACTATAGGAAACCGGGACACCTGTGTCTGTCACGATAAGTGCCCGCCTGTTCAGATTTAAATGTTCGCCTGCTTTTGCAAGTAAGCCACGCCCAACAACGATATCATAACTATCCGGGCCTAAGTTCATGTGAATAGTCATTTCATCATTGGCACCGGTATCACGGGTTTCCCCGACATCACTGCAGGCATCCTGCATCCGGTGCTGATAGGCACGAGAGATGGCCATCATATGCTTAAGATAATCTATATAATATCCCTTCAGATCATCGTCCTCAATCTGAGCAGTGTTTTTTTCGATGACTGCTGCTTCTCTGATG
>JBGVCE010000057.1:0-8707 GCA_045226235.1 Anaerobutyricum sp. | reverse complement strand
ATGGTAACCGTCTCCGTTGGCAGGCTGCCGGTATTTTCCTCAGCCTGATCTTCCTCTATGGCCTCCTGAGATTTTTCAACCTCCAGTTCAGGCATCTGGGAAAGTGGAATCTTAACAAAATGGGTCATGTCATATTTCATCTGGTAATTCCGGAAGGAATCTGCAAAGAATAAGGCATCCTTACGGGTGAGGATCTGCAAAGCGTTCCTATAGGAATCATTGGGATAGAGACCCTCCAGGATGGCAACGGCAAAAGCTTCCTTCTCCTCCGGTGTGAGGTTTTCGGTATTGGAACAGTCCGCCAGGATCCCATCTACTTTCTCCGGAGACAGATGGGAAGGATAGATTCCCTGGATCATGGATGCCAGACAGGCTGATGAAACAGTCCCACGGGGATTATCACTGACAAAGTTCTTTAAGCTGTAACTTCCCTTTAGTTCATCGATACCACCCACCATCTTTCCCAGTTCTTTTCTGGTAATCGCTTTATTCTTATAGTATTTCCCGTCTTTCTCGCCGGGGAATACATTCAGGGCAGCGTATTTATCGTATACCTTCCCCATGGATTTGGAGCACCGCACATCATAGTTGGACGGCGTTAAGGTAAGTTTTCCGCTCTTATATTTTGTAAAGGTATAATCAAATAATTTCCGGATGTTGGAGAAGGTGCTCTCCTTACTCACATTTCCAAAGTAGGCACAGATTACCTCGTGTCCCTTCTTATCCATAGCCGTGGCTATAAATACATTTCCTGCGGCATTGGTAGTGCCGGACTTGGTGCCGATCACCTTATACTTATCTTCGTCGTACCACTGCAGGCCCCGGATAAACCAGTTTGTGGTGGTGCAGGTGATATCCCTTGCTGCCGGTGAGTAAGAACTCCTTCTCACCGCATCCCTGATCTGAGGCTTGGACATGGCATATCGGGTGATGATTGCCATTTCCTTCGCGGTGGCATAGGTATGTTTATATCCTGCTCCGATATCAGAACCCACAGGATTATCAAAATGTGTTCCGGTCAGTCCTAATTCCTGGCACTTTTCATTCATGGCCTTCACGCAGGCATCTTTAGAACCAAACACACCGACTGCCAGGGAATCCGTGGCATCCGCAGAGGATGAAATCAGACTCATGAACAAAAGATCCTTGAAGGTATAATTCACCCCTGCGCCGATTCCGATGCTATAGGTACCCGGCGTGGTGCCATACACCACATCATACTGTGTCTTGATCTTACTTTTATAATCCCCCTTTTCCAGGCTGACGATGGCTGTCATCAGTTTGGCAGTGCTGGCCGGGTAGATTTTCTTATCGTAATCCTGGCCAAACAGTACCTTCCCGGATCCCGCATCCATAACCACATAGGCATGGCATGGTTTCTTGGGAGCTTTTACCTTGGCATCCACCTGAAGGGAGACCATCAGGCTCACCAGAAAGCAGAGAAGGAAAATTATGCTTCTTTTGCGATTTTTCATATTACCTCCTAATACTGCACTCTTCTTAAGATAATTGCGTATTTTATCTATATTTCCATAGGACGTAACCAATATATCATAAAGTCGCCCATCTTAAAAGGAAAAGATGGAATCTGAAAGAAATATTTGATTAATATCTTCTTAACTGATATAATAGTGATGTTTATCTTAAGGGATAACAGAAAACCGTACGATAAATGTATTGTATATGAAAGTATGTTAGGAGGATTTTTAAACATGAAAGGTAATGTTATTATCGGACAGTCTGGCGGACCAACTGCTGTTATTAATTCCAGTCTTGCCGGTATCGTTAAAGCAGCCCGTGTGAATGGTGCTGAGAAGATCTACGGTATGCATCATGGTATCGAGGGTTTCCTGAAGGAAGACATCATCGATATCGGTGACTATATTGTGGAAGATTCAGACCTTGCTTTATTAAAGAGAACACCATCTGCTTTCCTGGGTTCCTGCCGCTACAAACTTCCTGAGATTAACGGACATGAGGATGTATATGAGAAGATGTTCGAGATCATGGAGAAATATAATATCGAATATTTCTTCTACATCGGCGGAAATGACTCCATGGACACCATCAAGGCATTATCTGACTACGCTCTTGCTCATGATAAAACACAGCGTTTCGTAGGCGTTCCCAAAACCATCGACAATGACCTTCCGATCACTGACCACACACCGGGATATGGTTCTGCAGCTAAATTTATCGCTACCATGATGAAAGAAGTCATCCGCGATAACGAGAGCTTCGGTGCCTCCAAACCTACCATCTGCGTCGTTGAGATCATGGGACGTCATGCAGGCTGGCTTACCGCTGCTGCTGCCCTCTCCAAAGGTGATGACTGTTCCGGTCCGGACCTGATCTACCTTCCGGAGATTCCTTTTGATATGGATGATTTCCTGGCAAGAGTTAAGGTTCTGGCTGAAACCAAGAGTTCTGTGGTTATCGCTGTATCCGAAGGTATTGCTTTGGCAGATGGCCGTTTCGTCTGTGAATTAGGCGGCGGTGCCGATTATGTGGATGCATTTGGTCATAAACAGCTCTCCGGCTGCGCTACTGTCCTCACTCAGAGGATCGCTGACGTAACAGGCTGCAAGACCCGTGCCATCGAGTTCTCTACCCTGCAGAGATGCTCCACACACATGGCTTCCCGCACTGATATCGACGAAGCTTACAACTGTGGCTATTCCGCATTTAAGGCAGCCCAGAGAGGCGACACAGGCGTTATGGTAGTCATGAGAGTTCCGGATCGTGAAGTATACACTGTTTCCTATGAGACATTTGACATTCACGAGATCGCAAATGTGGAGAAGAAGATTCCGAGAGAATGGATCACGAAAGATGGTACTTATGTAAATGATAGATATCTCAAATATGCAAGTCCATTGATCCTGGGTGCTCTGACCCCGTATTTCACCAGAGGACTTCCAAAACATCTCACATTAAAGAATAAAAAGAAATAAAGAATCAAAGAGGATCAGACCTATTACATGAGGTCTGATCCTTTTATTCTTTATCTTATCTTTCTGCACTCCATATAGTAGCGTTTGTCTTGGGCATGGCCCATGGAGAATGTTTTCCTGGGCAGTGCGCCGTCCAGGATTACTGTGGGGAAGAGATCTTCTTTCTCCATCTCCGGCAGCAATACTCCTACACTGTTCTCCTTTTTGCAGAGATCCTTCACGGTCTGGCTCCCGTGAATATAGTCCATCTTACCGCCATATTCTGACACATACCGGTCCAGAAAATGCTGGACGGTACCAAGAGTCAGCTTAGAGCTTGTTTTCCCGATCCACACGGTCCTGGCATGTCCCTCTTCCACGATCTGGAAGTATTGTCCGCATTCTGTTTCTTTCTCTGATAACTCCAGACTTTTCGTCATCTCCGAGATAAATCTCTCAGGGTCTACCTCTGTAACGATACGGTGGATTGCCTCGAATTCTAATGCAGGGCTGTGAAGATTCACCAGTTCTGCCAGGCAATACCTGGCGGGGTGATTGCTGAGATCCTGATCCGGATTCTCTGCTTTTAGCTGCTCATAATAGGCCTTGGCAGTGGCGAAGGAATGGTTTCCATCTCCCACGGCATATGCCAGTACCGGCTTATCTTTGTAACCATATTTGGTGACGAAATGTTCCCGGTAGGTCAGTCTGTCCAGGGCCTTCAGAATCTTATTCTGCTGCTCTTTCGAGATCAGGTAGCCGCTGATATGACCACCGCCCAGCATCAGATCAAAATCATAGATCATCTTCATCTCATTTTTCAGGGAAGCCAGAGGCTCAATCACAGACTTATAGGGGTCATCCATGAGCAGCAGGATGTGGGGCATCTCTACCGAGGCATTTTCCCTGACATGAAGTCTGGGGGGAATCCTGGATTCCATGGTTGCCTCCGTGGCACGGATTAACGTGCCGCTTCCTTTATGGTAGTCATAAGCTTCCAGATCAAAAGCGCCTAAGATACCGGCGCGGATTCTTCCGACGCTGTCTTTCCGTTCCACATAGACCATAGCGTTTTCATAGGTTCGGAATACGCCTTTTTCTTCATACTGAAGCATGGATTCATTGATTTTGTGAAGGCGGTCTTCCACATCATCCTCCTCCAGAAAGATTTCCGGCAGAACCATACGGTAGGTGGAAGGAGAGTCCCCAACGATTTCCTCCACTTCATTCCAATATTCAGGCTGGCTGGTAAACTGATCAACAGCCACCACTGCCCATTTACCAGGATTCACATCCTCATTTGGCAGGATGATATCTGTTGCTTTGAATATATTACACATAAAGTCTCCTTTTCCTTCTTTTTCATTGATATATAGAATATCAGATATTATCATAACACAAAAACTAACAAAAAGATATTAAAAAAATGCTTGCATTCTAATAATGTTCATGCTATAATACAATTCGTTGGCAAGGAAACGAGCTGACAGACACATGCAGTCGTGGCGGAATTGGCATACGCGCTAGACTAAGGATCTAGTCCGGGCTTACTGGGTGCGGGTTCAAGTCCCGCCGACTGCATCTTTTTTTTAAAAAGAATCACCATCAAAAAGAACCGGGTATCCACCCGGTTCTTTTTGCGTTTCCATTTTCTAACCATTTTCCTATTTCAAGTTCCCTCTGCAATAATAATATTATACAGAAGGAATCCTTTGAAATCTTTAATCACCACTGTTCTCTTCCTCAGGAAGAACAGTGGTCCCCTCTGCCTCGGCAGCTCTGGCGGCTTCTTCAGCCTCAGCAGCTTCCTGGGCAGCTTTCTCCAGTTCATTCAGATTAGTATAATCCGTGAAATACTGAGGATTGGTTGTGATATACAAACCTTCATCCGTCCGGAAGGCACTGACGTCTTCCGTGGTGGTAACCATGGCTTCTATGTTAACCTTATCTCCTACATAGACGGATTTTACTACATTATCGTCCTCAAAATCTACCCAGGACCGGAGCCTTACCCCGCCGGAGCTGATGTAAGTGATGGCGATATATCCTGTCAGGGGCAGATAGTCCTTAATCTCCAGAATCTTTGCGTCTGATCCCTGTACGTAGCTACCGTCTTTCAGGCGATAATAAGGCTTTCCCTTATAGAGTCCCTTATCCCGCACTTCCAGGATCTGGCCGTTCTTCAGACGGGCAGAATCCTCCTCCACGATACCCGGTATCTTTGTGGAACAAAACTCTTCCTGATCGGATACATTCTTCACCATCAGGTATTTTATATCGAAGTCTTCTTCCAGCACAAGGGTGTCATCCGAATTCTCCTGACTGGAACTGGTTTCTTCCGCAGGCCGGTAGGTCTGACTCTTTAAGAAAACCCGAAATCCTATGACAAAGGCGAAAGTAAGGCCCACCAAAACCAGGGAAAACAGCATGGATTTCAACACAGTTCCTACTGATTCCTGCCCTCTGTCTCTGTCATCTGGCCTTCTGTCTCTAGATCCCATATACTCCTCCTAATGAATGCGGATTCCCATAGGAATCATGGAATCCATCATTCTTTTTAGCGTTCTATATAAGTATATGCAATCCGACCTGAGATGTCAAACATTCTATTTCACATCATACTTTGTGAGATTATATTTCTTGATCAGGCTGGTAAGCTCTGATACATAACTGCTCCAGGTACAGTAACCACCCTTCTGGAGGATACTTAACTGCTTGCTGTAGCTTGTGGTTGAGGTAATATCTGCATAACGTTTTTTAGAACCGTTCATGGCACCTTTCAGGTAGGCAGAATGGTCCGCGATGGATTTGGCCAGATTCGGATACTTCCGGAACTTGGCTGTCACGGTAATCTTCTTTCCCTTCACTTCTTCTCTTGTCTGGATGCTGACGCAGCTCTTCTGATCCCAGGTGGAGCCGGTCCATGTATTTCCTGACAGGGAGATCTTCATTCCAAATAAGTTATTTCCTTTCTGACACAGTGTGGTCTTGCCCCAGCCACTCTCATTGATGGCCTGAGCCATGGTTACAGATGCCAGGATGCCTGTCTTCTTATAATCTTCCTGGGCAAGAGGTCCCAACAGCTTGATGAACTGTTCGGTGGTCAGCCCCTGCAGATCCTTGGCTGTCAGTTCTTTTGAGCTGGATACGGAGTTTACCACAGCCTTCTGCTTCTTGGTCAGATAAACCGTCTTCTCCGGTTTTACATAGGTATAATTAATATTCAGAGCCTTACAGATGGCCTTTCCCGGAACCATGATCATTCTGATGCCGTTTACCCAGGCATATCTGGGAGCGGTGTATATCTTTTTCTTCTTTCCGTTCACATAGACATACTTTTTGTTCAGGTACATTCTGACTTTGTTGGTTCCCAGCCTGAGGGTGAGCTTCTTGGTCAGTTTTTTGAAGGAAGACTTCACCAGCGGACCCTGCAGTTTCAGACAATGCTTATAAGGAATCATGATATTATCATTGATCAGCACTGCCGGATGTGCGTCATCGGTAACAAGTTTCTCCTCGTAGAACACCTTGTAGTATGCTCCGGTGTACACTTTTGTCTCCGAACCACTCTTGTAAGTGATGGATGCATCGACGGCCATCCCGGCGCAGAATAATACAAATGCAGCGCAGATCAGGACCATCCTTTTCATACTTTTCTTCATCTTCTCATTGCTCCTTTCTTTTTAAGATTGGGTATAATAGTACATATGTACAAAAAACACTAAATTTAGCTCAAAAACCTGTTATTTTTTGCTAAAACAAGTTTTTAAGTAATAAAAAAGACCAGCGAACTTTCGTTCGCTGGTCAGTGCCATTACGCTAATTTGCTCTTGGCCAAATCTGCAAGAGCGGTGAAGCCTGCCGGATCGCTGATTGCCATCTCGGAGAGCATCTTTCTATTTACTTCGATACCTGCTAATTTTAAGCCGTACATAAATTTGCTGTATGATAAACCGTTCATCCTTGCTGCCGCATTAATACGTGCGATCCAAAGTTTTCTGAACTGTCTCTTTCTCTGTTTTCTTCCTGCATAAGAACTTGTCAGCGCTCTCATTACGGACTGTTTTGCTACTCTATACTGTTTAGATCTTGCGCCTCTGTAACCCTTCGCAAGCTTTAATACTCTGTTATGTCTTTTTCTGGCACCAAGGCCACCTTTTACTCTAGCCATTATTTACAAACCTCCTGTATACGATTAAAGATATGGTAAGATCTTCTTCATGTTCTTTACATTAGACTCATCCATGATCGTTGATTTTCTAAGATTTCTCTTTCTCTTGGTTGTCTTCTTTGTCAAGATATGGCTCTTGTAAGCTTTATTTCTCTTTAACTGGCCTGTACCGGTTTTTTTGAAGCGCTTTGCAGCAGCTCTGCTGGTTTTCATTTTTGGCATGATAAAAATCCTCCTAATCCATTATCTTAAAAAAATATTAACGTTTTTCCACCAGGAACATAATCATGCTCCTGCCCTCGAATTTGGGTTTTTTCTCTACAACTGCAATATCACTAAGCTGTGTAGCGAACTCATCGAGAATGATCTTGCTGTCATTTACATGGGCAAGCTCACGTCCACGGAAGCGAAGGGTCACCTTGACCTTATCACCCTTGGATAAGAACTTTCTTGCCTGATTGATCTTGGTGTTAAGATCGTTCTTATCAATGTTAGGAGACAGACGAACCTCTTTTACATCGATGGTCTTCTGTTTCTTCTTCGATTCCTTCTCTTTACGTGCGAGCTCATATCTGTATTTACCATAATCGATAATTTTACATACAGGCGGTTTGGCATTGGGGGCGATCTTAACGAGATCCAGTTCTGCCTCACGAGCAAGTTTCATGGCATCACGGGCTGACATGATACCCAGCTGTTCCCCGCTTTCGCTGATTACTCTAACCTCTCTGTCACGTACCTGTTCATTAATCATTAAATCGTTTATAGCTGTGCACCTCCGTAGTAAATAATCTGAAAATCATCTCATCCTAGAAAAACAATAGAAAAAAGGATAGTCCGAAAACTATCCACACATACCTATACTATACAACAATACGAACTGTATATAATATAACGATATTAACCCGAGTCACCATATGTGCTAAGGTGAGAGTGGATACTCTTCTTCCTATTTTGTCGTTTCGCAACAACTTCTATACTATATCATTCGTATGTGGGATTGTCAATATTTTTTTAATATTCGTGTAAATATTTTTATAGGGTAAGAGTTAAGGTCTTATCCTCCAGCTGATACTGACGATACCGGATACCCACCATATCAAACATACGCTTTGCCGCGATGGTAGAATCGGAACCTGCATATTTGTCCGAATAATAGATTACCTCGCGGATCCCTGACTGAATGATTGCCTTGGTACATTCATTGCAGGGGAACAAGGTGGTATAGATCCTGGATCCCTTCAGAGAACCGGACCCGCCGCTGTAATTGAGGATTGCATTCAGTTCTGCATGACATACATAGAGATATTTGGTATCAAGAGGATTCCCGATCCTGTCCCAGGGCATACGGTCATCATTACATCCTGTGGGCATCCCGTTATATCCCATGGATAAAATCTTATTATCCGGGCTGACGATACAGCTGCCAACCTGTGTATTATTATCTTTGCTTCTCTCCGCTGACAGAAGCGCAACGCCCATAAAATAGGCATCCCATGATAAATACCCTTCTCTTTTCATGTCATTTCCTCCGGTATTCCCATTTTTTCTAAGGGTGGGTAATACATATTGTAACATAAAATAAGAAGTATGAAAAGCTTTT
>JBGVCE010000056.1:0-2937 GCA_045226235.1 Anaerobutyricum sp. | reverse complement strand
TCCACATTTGGGATATCCTCATTCTCTCTGATTTTCTCTAGGATCTCGGTATAGGATGGATGTAACATAGTTTCTCCTTTCAACACTGATAATTCTTTAACTGATCTGCGGTTTATCTATAATCTGTCAACTCTTCTTTTAATGTACGGATGAAGTCCTTCTGATTAGAGACAAGCATATATCTGGTCTCTACGATATGGTGAATCTGGTCCACGCATTCCTCCACCTTTCCGTTTTCGTTACAGACAATGTATTCATATTGATCAATATATCCGGACTCTTTTACGGCAGTCTGCATCCTTGCGCGGATCACATCTTCCGCCTCCGTCCCTCTGTTGGTCAGACGGTCTTTCAATTCTGCCACAGAAGGAGCTGTGATAAAGATCAGGATGGCATCCGGATACTGTTCCTTTATGGACAGGGCTCCCTGCACCTCAATCTCAAGGATTACACTCTGATTCTGGGATAGTTTCTCTTCCACATAGGATCTGGGAGTCCCATAATAATTATTTACATACATGGCGTATTCGATAAAGCCATTCTTTTCAATGGAAGCCAGGAATTCTTCCTTGTCCAGAAAATAGTACTCTCTTCCATGCACCTCTCCCTCTCTCGGGCTTCTGGTGGTGGCAGATACTGACAAGGCATACCCGTATTTCTGTACAAGCTTTTTTGAAACCGTACCCTTTCCCACACCGGAGAAACCGGAAAGGACGATCAGATTCCCGTTCTTATCCATATTCTTCCTCTTTTGCATATCTTTTTACTCCCCTTTGAAGGTCGGGGAATCCTGTTCCAGCTGATTACATCTGCTGGTGATGGTGTCCGTAGTCAGGGCGGATAATACCACATGACCGCTTTCCAGGATAACGGCTGTCTTGGTCTTACGTCCACAG
Source organism: Anaerobutyricum sp. (assembly GCA_045226235.1). Lineage (GTDB taxonomy): Bacteria > Bacillota > Clostridia > Lachnospirales > Lachnospiraceae > Anaerobutyricum. The sequence continues at coordinate 2,041 of JBGVCE010000056.1, read as the reverse complement.
GTGGCATCCACAGCCCTGCCTTCGTCCCTGGCATTCTGGATCAGCCTTCGGACGGGTGCCGCTTCCGTGCTAACCATGGAGACGATCTTATCGCTGTTCACCACATTGCCAAAACCTATATTCACAAAGGATGCCATAATAAACTCCCGGTATGTTCTACTCTATATTCTGAACCTGTTCCCGGATTTTCTCGATGTCCGTCTTCAGGTCGATTGCTACATTGGATATGGTGATGTCATTGCATTTGGACAGAATCGTGTTGGCTTCACGGTTCATCTCCTGGGCAATGAAATCCAGCTTTCTCCCGATGCCACCACCTGAGAGAAGTTCAGCTCTCATGGCGGAGATGTGGCTTCTTAGGCGCACCGTCTCCTCATCTACAGCGATCTTATCCGCATAGATCACCACTTCCGTGGCAACCCTGGATTCATCGATATTGGCATCGGTGAGCAGGTCATGCACCTTGGCTTCCAGTTTTTTGCGGTAATCGCTGACCATCTGAGGGTATCTCTGTTCCACCACAGTAATCTTCTCATCCATGCCATCCAGTTTGGCCAGGATATCCTCAAGAAGATTCTTGCCCTCCTGAACCCGGCTCTGGGTGAATTGCTCGATGGCAAGGCTGATGGCTTCCATAAGAACCTGACGGACACTCTCCTGGTTGATCTCACTTTCCTCCAGGGAAAGCACTTCCGGAAATCGGGAGATCCGATAGGCAGAAACGTCATTGGGGATGCCCAGATTGTCGGACAGCCTGTTGATTGCTTCATAATACCCTCTGGCCAGTTCCTCATGGAGGCATACCTGACTGCCGCGGTCTGCCAGATCTTCATAGCTTATGAAAACATCAATCTTTCCCCTCAGAATCTCCTTCTTCAGGTAATTCCTGATCTCTTGTTCCAGAAAGCTTAATTTGCGTGGTATCTTCACATTGATATCGCTGTACCTGTGGTTGACCGCTTTCATCTCCACAACGATCTTCAGGTCCTGGGCTATATATTCTCCTCGGCCGAAGCCTGTCATACTCTTGATCATTCTTATTCACCTGCATCTGCGCTTTTGGCGAGACCCTATTTCACATAAAGATAACTATTCATAACCTATCTTGATAATATTAGGTTTTTTAATCCAATTTATTATAAAAGAAAATAGCTTATTCGTCAACTCTCAGAAGAATCCCTGTCCTTCAGGTCCCTCTGCATAGTCTCCAGGTAATGAAGATGAAAGGCAGTCCTGGAAGGAACAAAATAATCGGGATCTAACTCGGAATATTTAAAATGTTTTAGTCCCCCAGCTTTCATCCTGTCATAGAAAGTCAGAAACTCTTTCAGTCTCAGATAATAGCACTCCTGCCGATGGGTAAAATACAGCAGAAAAAATGCGATGCCGCCCTGATGTTCATAATCGCTCATAAACCGGATCTGGTGTTCATGAATATTCTGCAGGGGAAAGGAATCCACCGCGCACTCCTTAGCATCAAAACACACAGGGATTCCCTGAACAACCCCCATATAATCCACAGTAGATCTCTGATCAAAGTAAGCCAGGGTAATGTGCCTGGAGGCCTTGTCAAAGCGAACCGGTGTGATGGGGGTGGGAATCTTCTGAATCAGGGCCAGCTTTCTTTCTCTGTATTTTTCGTTGGTGTAATTAATCATTTCCTCGAGGACAGATCCCCGCAGTCCCCTGGAATTCCATGTTCCCATAACTATTTCCTTCCTCTTTGTAGGGCCGTGACCATCGATCCCTTCTTTCGTAATCAAATCTCCATCTCATAATAATTCAGAACCCGGCGGAATATATCCGGCATCTCATCGGTGATCACCAGTCCTTCATAATGTTGGTCAAAATCTATCTCATAGGCATGGAGCATCTGATAGGAGACATCCAGTTCCTTTTTCATTCTACGGTTTATCTCCCTGTCCCCATACTTGGGATCTCCTAGAATCGGATATCCTTTGGCCGCCAGATGAGCCCGGATCTGATGACTCTTTCCGGTGATGAGACGGATCTTTAACAAGGAAACATCATCCCCTGCTGC
>JBGVCE010000055.1:0-3339 GCA_045226235.1 Anaerobutyricum sp. | reverse complement strand
CTTATGATACGGTGAGAGGCTGTCTCGCCCTTTTCCACGGTATGCTAAAAACCATTACCTTCCATAAAGATGTGATGGAGAAAAGCGCCAAAAATGGCTTCACCAATGCCACGGACGCAGCAGACTACCTGGTGAATCATGGAGTACCTTTCCGGGATGCCCATTCTATCGTCGGCCAGCTGGTATTATACTGCATCGACAAAAATATCTCTCTGGATGATATGACACTGGAAGAATACAAGGCCATCAGCCCTGTATTTGAACAGGATATCTATGAGGCCATCTCCATAAAGACATGCATCGAAAAGAGAAACACTATCGGTGCCCCGGGCCGGGCAGCCATGGAAAATGTCATCGCCATCAATGAACAATGGCTTAAAAACCTCTGATCATATAATAAAAAAAGAGGTCACTAACAGACTATATAAAGGGTGGATCGGATACCACCTTACAATAGTCTAGGCGTGACCTCTTTTTTATTTATACTCTTTTATTTAAGTGTATGAATGGTTACCTGGTTGAATGGAATGGTGATGCCGTTATCATCGAATACATTTTTGATATTTTCCAGGGTTCTCCAACGACACTTCCAGTAATCTTCCGTCTTGACCCAGAACCGGATCCTCATCTCGATGGAGCTGTCCTTGAAGTCATTGACAAAGACTTCTATGGGCTGGTAGCGTATCACGGCCTCCTCCTCGTCAATCATGGCAAGCAGGACTTCCCTTACCCTCTGTATATTCTCATCATAATCGATCCCCACTGTGATGTCTTCCTGGCGGAATTCTTTGTGGGATACATTTACGATGGAATCCGAAGATAATTTGCCGTTAGGCACATGGATGGTCTTGTTATCATTTGTCCTTAACTTGGTGTACATGATACCGATGGATTCCACGTAGCCTTCGTAGCCGGAAGCATGTTCCAGGATATAGTCCCCGATCTGGAAGGGCTTCATAAACAGGAGGATAACACCTCCGGCGATGTTGCCCAGAGATCCCTGCAGAGACAGACCTACGGCGATGCCGGCAGAACCCAGCAAGGCAATTACGGAAGAGGTTGCCACACCGAGCTCTGTGATGGCCACAAAGATAATGATGACCTTCAGCCCGATATTGATAGTGGAAAGGAGGAAACTCTCCAGCGCCGGATCCATCCTGGATTTCTGAAATACCGTCTTTGATATGCGGACGATATGTTTGATCACCCGGAATCCGATGAGAAGGATCAGGCAGGCGATGATAAGCCTCACCAGAAAGTCCAGGGCTCCATTGCTGAATTTCTCGATATACTTATTGATGATACTGGTAAAGGTTACCCCTTTGGTCATCAGGTCTTCCATCAGAACCTCCCTTATTTTTTGCTGATATACCCTTTCGCTGTCAGAAGCTCTGCACACAGAACAGCGCCGCCTGCAGCACCGCGAACGGTATTGTGAGCAAGACCGATAAATTTATAATCATAGACGGTATCCTCACGAAGACGTCCTAAGGAGACACCCATGCCCCTCTCATAATCTACATCGGCCCTAACCTGCGGCCTGTCATCCTCTGTCAGGTACTGGATGAACTGCTTGGGAGCGCTTGGGAGATTCAGTTCCTGAGGCTCGCCTCTGAAGGATTCCAAAGCTTCGATCAACTGCTCTTTACTAGGTTTCTTGCCGAATTTTACGAAGACTGCGGCGGTATGTCCATTTAATACCGGCACGCGGACACACTGGGTAGTGATGACCGGCAGCTCAGCCTTCACGATCTGTCCATCCACGATCTTACCCCACAGTTTCAATGGTTCCTGCTCGGATTTCTCTTCCTCACCACCGATATAGGGGATGATATTTCCTTCCATCTCAGGCCAGTCCTTGAAGGTCTTGCCTGCGCCGGAAATTGCCTGATATGTGGTTGCTACTACTTCCAGAGGCTCAAACTCTTTCCATGCAGTAAGGGCCGGAGCATATGCCTGGATGGAACAGTTTGGCTTAACAGCTACGAAACCACGGGTGGTTCCCAGACGTTTTTTCTGGGTCTCGATGATATCAAAATGTTCCGGGTTAATCTCAGGTACTACCGTAGGAACATCCGGAGTCCAGCGGTGGGCACTGTTGTTGGAAACCACAGGAGTCTCCGTCTTCGCATAGGCATCCTCGATCTGACGGATTTCTTCTTTTTTCATATCTACTGCGGAGAAGACGAAATCAACTTTCTCTGCCACCTTCTCCACTTCATTTACATTCATTACTACCAGATTCTTCACCGCTTCCGGCATAGGAGTATCCATCTTCCATCTGCCGCCCACTGCTTCTTCATAAGTTTTACCTGCAGAACGAGGGCTGGCTGCGATTGCTACTACCTCATACCAGGGATGATTCTCCAGAAGAGAGATAAATCTCTGTCCTACCATACCGGTACCTCCAAGGATACCGACTCTTAATTTCTGATCCATTTTTTACCCTTTCTTATATCCGGTTCTATTTTATGATCCTCACTCTGTACACTCCATCGATGGCGGCGATCTTCTCTGTGGTTTCTTCCGTGATCCTGGAATCCAGGTCAAAGAGTGCATAGGATATCGCACCTTTCGACTTGTTGCTCATCTCATGGATGTTTACATTCTCCTTGGCAAATATGCCGGTAAACTGGGTGAGCATATTGGGGATGTTATTATACATAACTGCAACTCTTCCCTGGGTATGGCAGATTCCCATATCCATATTGGGGTAATTAACAGAATGATTGATATTACCATTTACCATATAATCGGTGATCTCATCCGCCACCATGATGGCACAGTTATCCTCGGATTCTTCTGTGGATGCTCCCAGGTGGGGGAAAGCAATGACACCCTCCTGCCCCGCTGTCTTGGGGGTTGGAAAATCGGTGACATAACAGTGCACCTTTTCCGAAGCGATGGCATCCTTAAGGGCATCCTCATCCACCAGTCCGTTTCTGGCAAAGTTCAGAATGGTCACACCATCTTTCATCATGGCAAAACTATCTGCATCCAGCATGTTCTTGGTACCGTCCAGGAGTGGAACATGAACCGTGATAAAATCACATTTTTCGTAAATTTCCTCCACCTTGGTCACATGGTGCACATTACGGTTGAGACTAAGTGCCGACTGAACGGAAAGATAGGGGTCATATCCGTAGACTTCCATGCCAAGATCGTAGGCGGCGTTGGAAACCAGGACACCGATGGCACCAAGGCCGATGACACCGAGATTCTTACCCTTGATCTCAGTCCCGGCGAATTTTTTCTTGGCCTTTTCCATGTGTTTTGTAATCAGCTCGTCTTCCTGGTTCTCGATAACCCACTCATTTCCTCCGATCAGGTCTCTGGAAG
>JBGVCE010000054.1:0-8233 GCA_045226235.1 Anaerobutyricum sp. | reverse complement strand
TGCTGGATGACGGGCGGATTACCGATTCCCAGGGCAGGACGGTGGATTTCAAGAATACTATCCTCATTATGACCTCCAACATCGGTTCCCAGTATCTGCTGGATGGAATTGACCAGGAAGGTAATATCTCTCCGGAGGCCCAGGCTATGGTTATGGGAGACCTGAGAAGACATTTCCGTCCGGAGTTCCTGAATCGTCTGGATGAAACCATCCTCTTCAAGCCATTGACCAAAGAGAATATCACCGATATCATTGACCTGATGCTTGAGGATGTAAACCGGAGATTAAAAGACCGTGAGATTAGCATCTCCCTGACAGACGCAGCCAAAGAATATATCGTAGAAAATGGATATGAACCCACCTACGGTGCCAGACCTTTGAAGCGTTTCCTTACAAAGCATGTGGAAACCCTGGCCGCCAAACTGATCCTGGAAGATCAAGTGCAGGCGGGAGATACCATCAGTATCGACTATGTGGACGGACAGCTGGTGGGTACCGCTATAGCCTACTGATAAGAAATTCATATCTGATGAAAAGCGTCATATCCGGCAGAGTTTTCTGCCGGTGTGGCGCTTCTTTTTCGTTTGATAACCATTGGAATAATCTTAAGGAATGATGATGTTTGGTTCTGAAATATTATGTTATAATGTCCTCAAGATTATTATAAGGATGGAGGACAGATAAGATGAACCAAACGATTCGTGAACTCTATGAAAGGAAATCTGTCAGGGTCTATATTGACAGGGAGATTTCAGAGGAAGACAGAAATCTGATCCTGGAGTCGGCGACCATGGCTCCTACCGCAGGAAATCAGCAGTTATATACCATCATTCATGTGACAGATCAAAAGAAAAAAGAACTGTTGGCGGAGTCCTGTGACCACCAGCCATTTATCGCGGAGGCTAAGATGGTTCTTATTTTCTGTGCCGATTATCTGAAATGGTACCACGCCTATGTTTATGCCGGTGCAGAACCAAGAAAACCGGACGTGGGGGACTTTCTTCTGGCCGTCGAGGATGCAGCCATCGCGGCACAGAATTCGGTGGTGGCAGCTCACAGTCTGGGAATAGGGTCCTGCTATATCGGTGATATAATGGAGTACTATGAGACCCAGAAGGAGATTCTTGGACTCCCGGACCATATCTTTCCGGCAGTGATGCTGGTCTTTGGATATCCTACCGGGCAGCAGCTTGAACGGAAGAAGCCGGAAAGAGTACCCCTTACCTCTATTGTATATGAGAATTCTTATCCTGCTATGACAGAGGAGGAGATCAGAGCCATCTTTTCTGAAAAGACGGGGGATGATTTTGACGGATATATGCAGCGATTCTGTAAGAGAAAGTATAACTCAGACTTCTCCCGGGAGATGCAGCGGAGTGTCCGGACATTCCTGGAGAACAGTTTCGGCGGCGGGATCTGAAGGAGGATATATGAAACAGATTACTCAAGAAGTGTTTATAAATCAGGAAGATACTGTACCCTTCCTTACCTTTCCGAAGATTGAGCAGGCAGGTCCTTTTCTGGCGGCTTTCTCCACCCGAAAAGGTGGAGTCAGCAGAGGAATCTATCAGTCCATGAACCTGAATTATAAGCAGGGGGACAACCCGGAAGATGTGAAGGAGAATTTCAGGCGGATTGCGGATTCCATGGGAGTTCCTGTGGAGGATATGGTTTACTCTGCCCAGACCCACACGGCAAATGTACGGATCATGACGGAGGGAGACAAAGGTAAGGGAGTGATGCAGCCGAGAGATTATGAGGATGTGGACGGAATGATCACAGACCGGCCGGGATTGATTCTGGTGGGATCATTTGCCGATTGTGTTCCACTGTTTTTTGCAGATCCGGTTCATAAAGCGGTGGGACTATCCCATGCCGGATGGCGGGGTACAGTGTCAAAAATCGGCAAGGTTACAGTAGAGATGATGAGAGAACACTACGGCAGCAGACCGGAAGACCTGATCTGTGTCATAGGTCCCTCTATCTGTGTGGACTGTTACGAAGTGAGCCAGGATGTGGCAGAGGCTTTTCAACAAGCCTTTTCTAAGACCCAGACTGCAGACATACTGACTGAAAAAGACAATGGGAAATATCAGCTTGACCTGTGGAGAGCAAATGCCCATGTCCTGAAGGACAGTGGAATCCTGCCGGAGCATATCGCTATATCAGGACTCTGCACCAGGTGCAACAGTGACCTTCTCTGGTCCCACCGGGCTACAGCAGGGAAAAGAGGAGGACTATGCGGATTTATCAGTGTCATGGAATGAATCATGCATCAAAAAAGAGCGTCAAACCTTTGGGTCTGACGCTCTTTCTATGATTATTTATGATTATTAATGATTATAGCGGTTCACTGCGCTGATCAGAGCCAGCACGGAAGCGTTGATGATATCATCGTTGATACCCACACCCCAGTAAAGCTCATCATCATCTCCGGCGATGGCCACATAGGCACAGGCCTGGGAATTGGAGCCTTTCTGAAGAGCGTGCTCCTCATAGGTGGAGATGGTGTAATCAATGCCCATGGAATCTTTCAGTGCATTGCTCACTGCATCCAGACGGCCGTTTCCTCTGCCGCGGAGGATCTTATGTTCCCCGTTGATATTGAGGATAATTTCCGTGGAGATTCCCTTTTCCTGTTTGAAGTGTACTTCCAGGAATTCCACAGGGTCCGATACATTGACATAGTTTTCTCTGAAAACTTCGTATACCTCATCTGCCGGGAGTTCCTTATGCAGATGATCGGATACATCTTTTACCAGATATCCCACATCTTCCCTCATCTGCGGAGGAATGCGGATGCCGTAGGACTGCTCCAGAAGATAGCCGATGCCACCCTTGCCGGACTGGCTGTTGATACGGATAACATCCGCCTCGTATTCACGCCCCAGGTCTTTGGGGTCGATGGGGAGGTAAGGTACAGTCCACTGGGGATCACTGTGGGTTGCTCTCCATGCCATACCCTTGGCGATGGCATCCTGGTGGGAGCCGGAGAAAGCTGCAAATACCAATTTGCCGGCATAAGGGGATCTCTCATAAACCTGCATTCTGGTGACACGTTCATAAACTTCCACCAGAGACTGGATATCTGAGAAGTCAAGACCCGGATCAACACCATGGGTGTACATATTTAATGCCAAAGTAACGATATCCACGTTGCCGGTACGCTCTCCGTTGCCGAATAAGGTACCTTCCACACGGTCGGCTCCTGCCAGCAGGGCAAGCTCAGTGTCGGCTACGCCGGTACCACGGTCATTGTGAGGGTGAAGGGAAAGGATAACACCGTCACGATATTTCATTTTTTCATTCATGTATTCAATCTGGCTGGCGTAGATGTGTGGCATGGATAATTCCACCGTAACCGGAAGGTTGATGATGGTGGTCCATTCCGGAGTGGGTTTCCACACATCCAGAACAGCGTTACAGATTTCCAGGGCAAAGGCAGGCTCTGTTCCGGTGAAACTTTCCGGTGAATACTCAAAACGGTAGTTTCCGCCGTCTTCCTTGGTCAGCCTCTGCAGTAATTCTGCACCTTCCACAGCAATCTTGATAATCTCATCTTTATCTTTCTTAAATACCTGTTCTCTCTGAGCCACTGAGGTGGAGTTATAAAGATGAACGATAGCCTGTTTGCATCCCCGGATGGCTTCGAAAGTTTTTTTGATGATATGCTCTCTGGCCTGGGTCAGTACCTGGATGGTCACATCATCCGGGATCAGGTCCTGTTCAATCAAAGTACGGCAGAACTCGTACTCTGTCTCAGAAGCAGCCGGAAAACCAATTTCGATCTCTTTGAATCCGACTTTTACCAGCATCTTAAAGAATTCCAGTTTTTCTTCCAGACTCATGGGTACGATCAGGGCCTGATTGCCGTCACGAAGATCCACGGAACACCAGATGGGGGCCTTCTCGATGTGGTCTTTCTGAACCCATTTGCAGTAATTGTCAGAAACTGAGAAATATAATGGTTTGTACTTGGTTGCATTTTTCATGAATTGCTTTCTCCTCTCTCTTGTTCTAAATTATTACGAACGGATAATCGGATATACTATGTGAAGATGTAAAAGGGCAGTGACTTATACAATAAAAAAATCCCCTTCTCTACAAAGAGACGGAGATGACTCACGCGTTACCACTCTTATTCATACGGATTCGTATGCACTCAACACAGATACGGATGTACAACATCTTATATCCTCCTGCTGTAACGGTCAGGCTCCGGCTATGCCTACTGCATAATTGCGGTTCAGCACGCTGCTCAGAGGCGAGTTCAGACAGGATCGATGACTGCCTCGCACCTGCCGGCAGCTCTCTGTACATCTCACAGTGTCCTACTATTCCTCGTCAATGCATTTATCATTTACTAACCTAACATGGGAGAAAATAATTGTCAACTAAAAAATAACTTTGATAATAAAGAAATATGGTGTATTCTTAAGTTAGTAGATAACGATGATTAATCTACATATGTAAGTCGTGAAAGGGGGATGAAGCATTATGAAAAAGCAGAAATTTACGATTTTATTTTTATTATTGTTTGCGCTATTGATACCATGCAGGGCTGTCTGGGCCAAGAACCCTGTCTCACTTGAGGCAGACCACGTTGAATATCGTTATTTGAATGATGAGGATGACGACTGGTTCTGGAACGCTGACGATAGTGAGGACATCATCGATGCAAAGAGTACCAATGAGAAAGTGGCAACGGTCGGATTTAAAGCATACTGCGTGACGATCCATCCTGTAGGAGTCGGTAAATGTGATGCCATAGCAACCGATGCCAAGGGCAATAAGGCCACAATCCATGTGACCGTAGAAAAATCTTTCATAGCAGAAAAACTGAAACACTATACCAGCCTGCATAATACATGGTACGGGACCAAGGGGATCAAGGTTGAATCTTTGCTGGGAGCTACCGGTAAACTGAAGATCGGCAGCAAAACCTATAAATTCACTATTCCTAAAAAAGGTAATTATATTACCGGAGAAAAAAGGGTAAAGATCAACAAGGTCTTTAAAATGAATTCAAAAGTAACCTGTACCGTCTCCGTTACATCCAACGGGACAAAAGTCACCGCAAAAGTGAAGGATAAACTGACTGGTGTAACAGCAATTGATACAGCGGTCGCTAAAAAGAAGACTCTGACTATTAACATGTTCAATCTACACAAGGGAGATACCGTAAAGGTAAAATATAAGGGGAGGACCTATAGCAAGAAGATCAAAAAAGATAAGGACGACAAATATTCAAAGGTCAAGTTTACCCTGAAGAAAAAAATGGCCAAGAATGGCTCCTTTGTCGTAACAGTCACCAATAAAGACAAAAAGAGATTTTTCAAGGAGAAAATCAAATTGACCAACTGGAAATATGAGTATGTGGATGAGGATATAGATGATGATAGCTATGACGATTCCGGCGATGACAGTGGCTCCGAATGATAACAGCTTTCTTTGAAATATATATAGTATTTTGAGGATAATTATGTTATAGTAACTTTGTATACTCCTATGGAGCAATTACTTACCATGATAATATTATATTATTACTAACATTTCTAAGGAGGATTTAAAAATGGCGAACAAATGGGTATACCTGTTCACTGAAGGCGATGCCAGCATGAGAAATCTTCTCGGCGGCAAGGGCGCTAACCTGGCAGAGATGACAAACATCGGTCTTCCTGTACCTCAGGGATTTACGATCACAACAGAAGCATGTACACAGTACTATGAGGATGGCCGTGAGATTAATGATGAGATTCAGGGCCAGATTAATGAGCACATCGTTAAGATGGAAGAGATCACAGGAAAGAAATTCGGTGACAAAGAGAATCCTCTTCTGGTTTCTGTTCGTTCCGGTGCCCGCGCATCCATGCCCGGTATGATGGATACCATTCTTAACCTTGGTTTAAATGAAGAAGTTGTTAACACCATCGCTGAGCAGTCCGGCAACCCACGTTGGGCATGGGACTGCTACCGTCGTTTCATCCAGATGTACTCTGACGTTGTTATGGAAGTCGGAAAGAAATACTTCGAAGTTCTGATCGATGAGATGAAGGAAGCCAGAGGTGTTCAGCAGGACGTTGACCTTACTGCAGATGATCTGAAGGAACTGGCAAACCAGTTCAAGGCTGAATACAAAGACAAGATCGGCGCGGACTTCCCGGATGATCCCAAGGAGCAGCTGATGGGAGCCATCAAGGCTGTATTCCGTTCCTGGGACAACCCTCGTGCTAACGTATACCGCCGTGACAACGATATCCCTTACAGCTGGGGTACCGCTGTTAACGTACAGTCCATGGCCTTTGGTAACATGGGTGATGACTGTGGTACCGGTGTTGCATTTACCCGTGACCCCGCTACAGGAGAAAAAGGTTTATTTGGTGAGTTCCTGACCAACGCACAGGGCGAAGACGTGGTTGCCGGTGTTCGTACTCCGATGCACATCACAGAGATGGAAGAGAAATTCCCTGAGGCATTTGCCCAGTTTACCAATGTATGCTCCACCCTTGAGAACCATTACCGCGATATGCAGGATATGGAGTTTACCGTAGAGCATGGTAAGCTTTACATGCTGCAGACACGTAACGGTAAGAGAACTGCTCAGGCAGCTCTTCAGATTGCCTGTGACCTGGTGGACGAAGGGATGAGAACAGAGGAAGAGGCTGTTGCCATGATCGATCCTCGTAACCTGGATACCCTTCTTCATCCACAGTTTGATGCAGCTGCATTAAAGGCTGCCACACCAATCGGAAAAGCTTTAGGTGCTTCCCCGGGTGCTGCCTGCGGTAAGGTTGTCTTCACAGCAGATGATGCCGTAGAGTGGAATGAAAGAGGAGAAAAGGTTGTACTGGTTCGTCTTGAGACTTCACCGGAAGATATCACCGGTATGAAGGCTGCCCAGGGTATCCTTACTGTTCGTGGCGGTATGACATCCCACGCAGCTGTTGTTGCCCGTGGTATGGGTACCTGCTGTGTATCCGGATGCGGCGACATCGTTATGGACGAAGAGAATAAGAAATTCGAGCTGGCTGGAAAGACATTCGTAGAAGGTTCCGAGATCTCCATCGATGGTACCACAGGTAACATCTACGATGGCATCATTCCTACCGTAGATGCTCAGATCGCCGGCACATTTGGCCGTGTTATGGCTTGGGCTGACAAGTATCGTACCATGAAGGTTCGTACCAATGCCGACACACCTGCAGATGCTAAGAAAGCCCGCGAGCTTGGTGCTGAAGGTATCGGTCTCTGCCGTACAGAGCATATGTTCTTCGAGGAAGACAGAATCGCTGCTTTCCGTGAGATGATCTGCTCCGATACTCCGGAAGAGAGAGAGATTGCTCTCGATAAGATCCTTCCATATCAGCAGGGAGACTTCAAGGCTCTTTACGAAGCACTGGAAGGCAACCCGGTTACTATTCGTTTCCTGGATCCGCCATTACATGAGTTCGTTCCTACCGAGGAAGACGATATTGAGAAACTGGCAGCAGCACAGGGCAAATCCGTAGAAGAGATCAAGGCGATCATCGACAGCTTACATGAGTTCAACCCGATGATGGGACATCGTGGATGCCGTCTTGCCGTGACATATCCTGAGATTGCAAAGATGCAGACAAAAGCTGTTATCCGCGCTGCTATCGAAGTACAGAAAGACCATCCGGAATGGAAAGTATGCCCAGAGATCATGATCCCGCTGGTATCCGAACTCAAAGAGCTTAAATTCGTCAAGAAGGTTGTTGTGGAGACAGCAGATGCTGAGATCGCAGCAGCAGGCGTTGAGATGGACTACGAAGTAGGTACCATGATCGAGATTCCTCGTGCATGTCTGACCGCAGATGAGATCGCAGCAGAGGCAGACTTGTTCTGCTTCGGTACCAATGACCTGACACAGATGACCTTCGGCTTCTCCCGTGATGATGCCGGCAAGTTCCTGAATGCTTACTATGACACCAAGATCTTCGAGAATGATCCATTTGCAAAACTGGATCAGGTTGGTGTTGGCAAGCTTATGGAGATGGCAATCAAGCTTGGCAAGCCGGTTAATCCGAAGCTTCACATCGGTATCTGTGGCGAGCATGGTGGAGATCCGTCTTCTGTAGAATTCTGCAACAAGATCGGTCTTGACTATGTATCCTGCTCACCGTTCCGTGTTCCGATCGCTCGTCTTGCTGCGGCGCAGGCGGCTATTAAGCAGGAGAAGTAAAATTTAAATATTGTCTTTAAGATAAGGAAA
>JBGVCE010000053.1:0-2500 GCA_045226235.1 Anaerobutyricum sp. | reverse complement strand
TTGGGTTTCTGCTCAGAGTAACCCAAGGTGATCATGGCAAGCATCTTCCCTTTATCCGGCGCAAATTTTTCCCGGAGAATCACATCCATCTTAGCCTCAATGGGACCGGTCAGCCAGCAGGAAGAGATTCCTTTGGAATATGCAGTCAGCAGCATATTTTCAAGTGCTGCTGCGACACTCTGTACAAACTCCGTCTCTTTCCTCTCGTACTCTGCATCGTCCTTTAATAAAAATGCCAGAATACAGCAGGGGGCATCTCCCATCATGCTGATAAACTGTTTTGTTTCTGCAACAACCTGAGGATATTTCTCAAAACGGGCAGTCAGTGACGGAGTCAAAATCTCTGCTGCCTGAGCCATAATTTCTTTCACTTCCTGAAGTTTTTCCTGATTAGCAACCGCCACAAAATACCATGGCTGATAATTGGATGCATTAGGCGCCATCAGTCCGGCTTCAATGATCTCACGGATATCTTCCTCTTTGATTGGTCTCCCGTCGTATTTCCTGACAGATCTTCTTCCATAAATTGCTTCTTTAATATCCATTTTTACTTCTCCTTAAATTCTTAAAATACTCCCTGGTCGATCATCTCCAGTCCATCCCTCTCACAGGCTTTCGCGCTGAATTCAATGACGGCAAGTTCTTCTTCGGTAAGAGGCCTTTTTACTCTGGCCGGATTACCAAGAATGAGACTTCCATCCGGGAATTCCTTGTTTCCTGCGATCAGACTTCCGGCACCGATCAAACAATTCCTGCCGATTTTGCTTCCATCCATAATGATGGAACCCATACCAACGATAGTGTGATCGCCAATCTGACACCCATGGAGTATGGCATTGTGACCTACAGTAACATAATCTCCTATGATGGCCGGATTTCCGGTGCTGCAATGGATCGTACAGCTTTCCTGGATATTGGAATGTTCCCCTACGATAATCTTGTCATCGTCACCGCGCAAAGTAGCGAAGAAAAAGACAGTAGAGTGCTCTCCTATCGTCACATCGCCCACCAGAACAGCCTGTTTGGAGACTGACGCGGTCTCTGCGATTTTTACCTTTTTATAATCACTCATTTAATCCCCTTTCTAAGATACCATGTAATTCTTTTAGGAATCTTGACCTGTTTCAATAATACAAAAATGTTTTTATCCTGTTTATCATACCATAAACACATCCTTATTTCTATGTAAAAACCTCCACGGGCAGAGCAATTAATACTTAAGCGGAGAATAAAAAAAGGGTCACACGCATATCCGTATAAGAAACAGTTTTGCTGTCTTATATAAGATATGGTGTGACCCCTTTAAAAAGTTTTTATTTTTTTATTTCTGAGGTCCGGCTGCTACCAGCGCTTTGCCGGCTTCATTGGTCTCGAAATTCTTAAAGTTGTTGATAAATCTTCCGGCCAGATCTTTGGCTTTTTCTTCCCATTCCTTAGGATCTGCATAAGTGTCTCTCGGATCAAGGATAGCGGGATCCACGCCAGTAAGCTGGGTCGGAACTTCGAAATTAAAATATGGAATGGTCTTGGTCGGTGCATTCTTGATATCTCCGTCTAAAATGGCATCGATGATACCACGGGTATCTTTGATGGAGATTCTCTTTCCTGTACCGTTCCATCCGGTGTTAACCAGATATGCCTTGGCACCGCTGACTTCCATTCTCTTAACAAGCTCTTCCGCATATTTTGTGGGGTGGAGCTCAAGGAAAGCCTGGCCGAAACAAGCGGAGAAAGTAGGTGTAGGTTCTGTGATTCCACGCTCAGTACCTGCTAATTTTGCTGTAAATCCGGAAAGGAAGTAATACTGGGTCTGTTCCGGAGTAAGGATGGATACCGGGGGAAGTACACCGAAGGCATCTGCGGACAGGAAGATAACATTATTAGCTGCAGGAGCGGCTGAAACAGGTCTTACAATCTTTTCGATATGATTGATTGGGTAAGATACACGGGTATTCTCTGTCACACTCTTGTCTGCAAAATCAATCTTTCCATTCTCATCAAGGGTAACATTCTCAAGGAGCGCATTACGTTTGATGGCATTATAGATGTCCGGTTCAGATTCTTTATCAAGGTTGATAACCTTTGCATAACATCCGCCTTCGAAGTTGAAGACACCTTTATCATCCCAGCCATGTTCATCGTCACCGATCAGAAGACGCTTAGGATCTGTGGAAAGAGTGGTCTTGCCTGTTCCGGACAGACCAAAGAAGATGGCTGTGTTTTCCCCGTTCATGTCTGTGTTGGCGGAACAATGCATGGAAGCAATGCCATCCAGAGGAAGGTAATAATTCATCATGGAGAACATACCCTTCTTCATCTCGCCGCCGTACCAGGTATTAAGGATGACCTGTTCACGACTGGAAATGTTGAATGCAACACAGGTATCGGAATTAAGACCGTAGTCTTTATAATTGTCTACTTTTGCCTTTGAGGCACAGTAAACGGTAAAGTTAGGCTCAAATGTTTCCAGTTCTTCTTCGGAAGGAATGATGAACATATT
>JBGVCE010000052.1:0-7739 GCA_045226235.1 Anaerobutyricum sp. | reverse complement strand
GCCTGTGCAAGACTGCGTACCGGGTGAGATACGAATTCTTCCTGCCCTGGAGCCAGTTTGAGGTTAAAAGCGTCAATAAAATTGTATTCCGTTATTTTTTTAAGTTCAACCATGGTTATCTCCCAAAATCCTTCATATTAACCTTTTATCAGTTTCACATGCTCTATCTTCTCCCAATCTCGGTTTTCGCACCAAGACACAATTCTCTCGGTAACATCATATACCATAGATACAACCGTCGGACAAACTTCCTGTGAAACAGCTTTCAGTACCTCAAAACAGTCATCTACATCAAAATCATCTTTTGCTTTTTCCAGCATAGCTTCAGCTTTATGATACCTGTCCCAACCCATCCATGGATGTTTCTCCGAATCCTGCTTGTAAGGAGAGAAATTGGTCAGAATCTTATATTCCGGCTTTTCGTAGTATTCAGTTCCCTGACCAGGTATAATGTGGAGCACATTGCCGTCTTTATCAGATAATGCTGACATAAAAGTAAGTCCTGGAATGCTGAAAACAGGCCTTTCTTCTACAATTTCCCGGATTTCCTGCAGGGTTTTCTTCTTCAGTAACAGGTCAATGTCCAGCATAATCACATTTTCACCTGCTTCCGTCGGATTGGAGCGCTCATCAAAAGGCCAGCAGGTGGGCATTCCGACGAAGTCCCCCCGGGAATTTGCTCCAAAGAGAGGCATCCAGCCTTCGATCGCATCATTTACTTCAATATAAACTCCCTCGTCTGTCGGTCTTACTCTGTATTCCATATCAAGAAGATCAAGATTCCAGCCCACAATCGTTTTATTCTTATTAACCACAATACTTGTACACATCTCAGTTCATATCCTCCCTGCATCCAATATTGCAATGAATTATTCCGTATGTCTTGACAAAATGACTGCTGAATGCTTCTATCTGAGCCAATGCCTCATCCGTTTTTTCCGGCTCTCTGGTACATAGATGAATAAGCGAAGAGATTGGCGTAGTGTACGCAAAAGCCAGCATCTTTGGATCTTCCTTGCGTATAAGCCCCTTATCTATCATTTCTATAAAAATGTGAGTGAACATTTCTTCGAGCCCGGTCAGAAAGTGTTTGGTCGCAAGGTCTCTTGCACGTTCATCGCGAAATTGTTCAATGGTAAGGACTTTTCGAGTCTTTATGATCTTTTCATCGTGAACGGTAATATCAACCATTTTCATGGTCAGTGAAACTAATTCATCCAAGCTTTCAGGCACAGATGGCATGTGCTCTGCTGAACCGAAATGTTCTCGATAATAAGAGATCATCTCATTCAAAAGTGCATTCCAGATTGCTTCTTTACTCTCAAAATGTTTATAGATCCCGGATTTGACAAGCCCCAGGGATGCTGTCAGCTCACGGATGTTCGTCCCTACATAACCATAACGTGAAAACATTTCCAATGCAGCTTCAAGTATACGTTCCTTTGTATTGTTCGCCATAATTACCTCCAGCAAAAAGATAGTGACCCATCGTTCACCTGCCTGTATTATAGTGAACGATGAGTCACCTGTCAAGTTTCTCTTTAGGAAAGCTAATCTAGTATGTAATCCAAATATTCTTTTCTTGACGCCACTTGATTTTCTCCTTAAACCGTTATTTGACCTGGACCTTAACTGTAACTACTTTGGATAACGGTCGGAAGTTGTCATCGCCGGTAGCTGTTACTTTGACCTTGATTCGATAAAGCCCTTTTTTCGTTCCTTTCCTGACTTTGATCTTTCCGGTTTTCCTGTTAATCGTCAATCTCTTTGACGAGCCCTTAGACATCTTGGTGAAGGATAATTTACCCTTCTCGTTCTTTATTATAAAGGCCTTGCCGGATTTGATCGTCTGTGCCTTTCTTTTTAGCTTGGAAAGCTTAACTTTGGCTGTTTTCGCTTTGACTTTCATGGTGTTGGCCGCTTTTTTCTCCAATGAGAACTGGGCCATAATCACGGCGTGCCTTAATTCACTGATTTCCTCGGCGGAAACATTGCCTTCCTTAAGTCTGTCCATTGCATTCTTATAGACGGCATAATAAGCGGCATAGGAAGGTTTCTTGTAGTCCGCCTTTTTAATGAGACTGTTCATTTGCAACAGTACAGTAATCGCATGATCGATAGCATCTATGGGGCCTGCTGATTCTCCCTCTTCCTTACCTAAGACTGTCACCTCGAAACTCGTCTCAATATCACACTCATAATCAGCAACTGTAACCCTCGTAGTTCCCGGACTCATGGGATACAGTTCTCCGCAGGATCCCACTTCCACGATATCTCCATTGTCACATTCAAAAGATATCTCACTTCCCAGGGGGATGTCAGCCGGCAGCAGTGTGAAAGGATTGTAACCATAACTGCCCATCTCGATGGTTATTTCATCCGATTCTACTTCAATACTTTCCGGGTCCTGGAGTTTAGTCACTTCCGGATCATAGATATTTAATTCATACTCTACAGAAGCTTCGGATGTAAGTTTACCCGTTATGTACACTTTCCCCGGCTTATGCATGGTGACTACGCCCTTTTTGTCGACAGAAGCAATATCTTCATCTGAGGATGTCCAGCTGATTCTGCTGTCATTAGCATCTTTAGGAAGGGTCACAAACAATGGAGTGTAGATCTCTTCCGTAATGTCCTTCCACACCACTCTGTCTCTGACATAGATTGAGTCAGCCCTTGATGCCTTCTCTTCTGTTACATAATGGGCATATAGAGTCATATCCCCGTTTTCTTCTATATCGTAGGATTCTATGTTAAATTTGTCTCCTCCCTCAGGCTCAGTGTACCAGCCTTCAAAGATAAAACCTTCTTTCTCCGGCACTTCAGGAGGAACGATTATGTACATATTTTCCTTAACAATCACTTTATCCAGTACCTTATCATCGGAGACAAAAGTAACTGTACATGTAAGTGACTTCAGTGACTCAAGATTTTCATTGACCCAGTCTTGTCTGCCGGAAACCCATTTTCTGAGCTGTTCAATCTCATCAATGTAGGGATGATCGTTTTTAATCTCCTCTTGATTGTCATCTCCTGTGTAGTACCCGTATTTTTCACACTCATAACGCTGTGATATAAGAGTCTGTCTGTAATATTGATCCAGGATTCCTCCTTCTTCGACAATCTTCGTTACCAGATCATTGAACACAGACCAACGATCCAGCAAAGCGTCTGTGAAGGCAGGATCAGCCAACAGACGGTCGAACCATAGCATTGAGGTGTTCTTGAAGCCGGTTATCTCCAGATCATCGATAGGCTGCAGATCACCCCATGCGACATAGTCAAAATCCCACAAGGGTCCCCAGAGGAGTTTATCGTTCCGTTTTTTATACAGATAGGTGCTGTCAGTCCCGTAAGCATCGCCATTATTAGAGAATTCCTGGACCCACCAATAGTTTACAGCGGCATTCAGGTCCATGTATTCCTGCCAGCTCCTTCCTTCAGCATCCTTGAAATCCATGCCGAAGACGGCTTCTTCTGTCTCCTGGATATAACCACGGATATAATCCTTCTGCTCCTTATTTACATATTCCACGAAATCCGGATTTTCATTGATGAATTCCACACCGCGTTTTGTTTTGAAAAGACTTCTCGGATCTTCCTTGTTATTGGGCATCATCGCAAGAAGATAACCTCCTGTGATGTCAGACAGTGTGTTATCTTCAGGTGTCAGTTCATCGATATCAATTCTTGCATTGCCAATCCGTATCTGTTCACAGAGAAGATAGCTTCCGTAATATACACCGTTCATCACCAGATCCACAGGTACGCACTGCGGAGTAAACTCCATGCCTAACTGACTTCCAAGCCAATAGGTCATCCTGTTTCTTAGAAGACTATTGTCATATCGGTTAGCAAGCAGTACCCAATGGGCATTCTTGCCCATGCCGAACAGGTCTTTCTTAGAGGCAAGTTTGATTTTGTAAGGCTTTTTCGTGAGATCCCATGTGGAATTGCCACGTCCACGGATATAATCAAGATCAACGGAAAGATCCTCCATAGGTGAGGATTCGTATTCGCTGATATAACCATCCGGCACCTTGATATCGACGCTTCCGTAACATTCGACACTGTGGTTTCCACTGTTATTCATATCATCGATGGTATTCCGGCTTTCGTCGATATTAAAATACATAGTAGGGATTCCTGGGTCCTCCGCAAATTCTATTGATCTTAGAAGGATGCTTGCCTGCTGATCACTGTTTTTGCCAGCAATATGAAATCCGACAGATACCCTGTGACTTCCTGTGATTCCTTGCTCGTATACATCTCTGGTGATTGCCTGCCCGACATTCCATCCACCTTTTGTGCTTTTATTATCCAGAGTGAAAGTGCAAACAGGTTCCGTGGAATCATCCAGATAAACCAGGGCTTCCACAACAATTCCCCTCTCGGCAACGCCGTACAGGCTTATTCTTCCCACCGGGTTTCCGGTGAAATCAAAATCACTTAGGATCGTCACTCTTCCGCTTTCCAGCTGGGATACCGGGCCCTTTACCAATGTTCCGTATCCGTGGGATTCACCCGTTAAAGTGGTATCATCCATACCTTCTGACAGGGAAAGCATATTTCCATCTGTCAATTTACAAAAATCATGCGCCATATAAGGATTTTCAATCTTTTCCGGTACCTGTACTGCTCCTGTTTCCTCTCCTTCGGCAAACACTGCCTGTGGGAGAAAGGCAATGATCATCATGGCGATAAAGAGCAACGAGGAAAAAGTTGCCTGATTTCTTTTCATCATATATTCCCTCCCTACTATTTTAATAATGTTTATTTATCGCATTAAATACAGCCAAACTACAGAGAATCTTTGAGAAGCTTTTCCAGAACGATTCCTTTTTGGCAACTTCCGGATTCTCCTCTGTATGATCCTGTTTTTTTTCTTTTTGATCATTATTTCTGAATTCTTCCATCATGTGAAAAGCCCCCTCTTAATTTATTTTTACATATATTCTACTATGGAATGAGAGGAAGATGAAGGGGATTTTCTGGTAATTATTCGCAAAAAAAGAGGGTACTCAAGTACCCTCATAAAAAGTAGATTTAAAAATGTCCGTGGCTTCCGCCATGTGTACTGCCGGAAGAACTTATATGGCCGCCGGAGAATCCTCCGTCATGGTCTCTGTCACGGTCTTTTGGCTTTTTGTTTCTTGTTACTGTGTGATATAGAAATACGTCGTTTCTCTTTGTCATATTTTCGTTTATCACATAGTTGGATGCGTAGTTCTGCTTATCCACGCTGGTCAGAGCTGATTTTTTCTGCCCGGTGGAGAAGAAGGAAAATACGATACCAAGTATGGCGGAAATAGGAAAGAATCTAAAGATGGAAGGCTTTTCCCTTTCCTGATCCCCATCTACATAACTTTCATTACCTCCATATTCATACTGACTGAAATCATCATCCTTATGCTGATAATAATAGGTATCCACATCACTGATGAAACTGTCAAAAGCATTGTAATAATAACCGTCACTCAGATCCGGAAGGAAATCATCTTCGATATTCCTCAGGGCATCCTGGGTGAAGACGTACATAGGAGTCCCTTTGGTGCTGATGGCATACTCTCTTTCTTCCATAGCGACCAAAAGCAGGATTCCATCCTCAGAATATCCGTTTTCATCATAATAATCATCGGCGTATGCCTCAGAGGTTTCTCCGTCCAGGGATTCCGTCGTCAGGATCACGATGTCTATACCGTTCCGGTTGCTTGCTTCATCAAGTCGGCTGCTTAGTAGTTCTCTTTCATCTTCGGTGAGGAGATCATCTTCATCGATCAGCCTCTGTTTACCGGCTGCGAGAACCGGCAGGCTGTAGAGGAAGAGCAAAAGCAGAAGAAATATCGCACAAAATCTGATTCTTCTCATACATACCCCTCCTTAAAGAAAGAAACTAAGCAAGGTCATGATCAGGAACATAACGGCGGTGGTAGCGACGGATGTAATGGCAAAGTTTTTCCAATACAAGCCCTTATCCATGGGAAGGTTTCCCACGAATTTTCCGGTCTGGCCGTTCATGGCAAAGGTGTACTTCTCACCGTTCCAGGTGGTATTCAGTATCCATACCGGCAGTAAGGCATAGGATGCCGAACTGTTATAGAGCTGAAAGTTATCCTGCTGTGGCTCCAAAGTGTTGTAGCCTGCTACGCTGTTCCTCAGATAATTCATGACGCTGTTACGTATACGGTTTGTGGCCCGGTCTTTGCTGTCCTCTGCGGTAACATCATATTTATCGGCCATGTATCCTGCAAGATAAGCGGTTTTGAAGTCCACAGCTGCCGAGTAATCATAGGGCTCGATGGATTCCATCAGATCATCCGGCATCTGGGTGGAACCATCCACAGGAATCTTCTCAAAAGCCATATCTCCGCCACGTAAGATCTCGTAAAACCTGGTCTCAGTATATGTGTACTCAGAGTCATCCCACATACGTATTCTGGTACCGCGAAATCTGGCTTCGCCCTCAGCCTTGCCGTCAAAGAGCCAGAAAGGTACATACACTCCCTTAATCTCATCGATATGATTCTGATCCTTGAATACAGGAGGTAATAAGGCTTTCCCTTTGATGTGCTCTTCGTAACGTTTCTTTGCGGCTTTCTTATCCAGTTTGAAGGGAATGATATAGTTAGGCTTTAAGGTGCCAGACAGATTTCCGGTAAATACAACCGGGTTATCACAATATGGGCACCTTAGAGCGGCAGTATTATTGTCAACGATAATCTCTCCGCCACAGGCATTACAGGAGAACACCTTCATGCTCCCCTCTTCTGCATCTCCCCACTGGGTTCCGGCATCCGTATCCCAGGTGGGTTCATCGGAAGAGATGGAGCTGGCAGCCTCCAGTTCAGAAAGCTGTTCAAATACACTGATATCAAACTCAGTATCGCAGTAAGGACATTTCGCCTTCTGAGAATTGGTATCAAACACTATGGCGCCGCCGCAATTCGGACATTTGTATTCCTTCATTTGGCCCATAGCCCCACTCCTTTCCATTATCACTTATGGAATTATTTTAACGGTGTGCCGCATTCCGGACAGAACTTAGGATTTGCAGCCGGATCCTCGGATACCCATCCGCAGTTGCTGCATTTTACCTGTCCTTCCGGCTTCTTTGCACCGCACTCGGAACAGAACTTACCCTTGTTTACGGTACCGCAGGAACAGGTCCAGGTCTCATCTGCCGGTTTCGGGCTGCCACATTCGGAGCAGAACTTACCGGTGTTAACCGTACCGCAGGAACAGGTCCATCCGCCTGCTGCCGGTTGCTGTGGCTGGGGAGCTGCCTGTGGCTGTGCTGCCGCATCCTGACCAAAGATATTGCCGGCCATATTTCCTGCCATATTCATGCCCATAAATCCAGTCATAGCACCTCCGGAATTGTTGGCAGCTGCCACCATGGCTTCTGCAGCTGCATCCTTCAGGGAAGCGGTTGCGTAGGCAGCGTCCTTCATCATGGCCTTCTTCTGGGCTGTTTTAATCATGTCCTCGTCTTCTTTCGGAATGCTTACACTGTTAATGCCGAAAGAAACTACCTCGAGTCCGCGAAGCTCGATCCATTTCTTAGACAGGCTCTCATTGAGAGCGTCTGCGATCTCGGTGGTATGATTCGGAAGCATGCTGTAACGAACCCCTGTCTCTGCCAGCTTACCGAATGCAGGCTGAAGAGCGGTAAGAAGTTCGGATTTCAGCTGGGAATCGATCTCGGAACGTTCATAATCCTTGGAGATATTGCCACATAC
>JBGVCE010000051.1:0-8792 GCA_045226235.1 Anaerobutyricum sp. | reverse complement strand
AAATCTATTTCTCAGTTTTTGGCGATGGAGTAAATTATCGTGATGATGTTGAAACGAGTGCTACAAAATGGGTAGATACAACTACCGGTAATACATATTATCGTGTGGCTAGCGGAACAGATTTTACCCTTAAGATCAAAGCAGGCTGGAATGCACGTTTCCTGAACCTTCAAACAGGATCCACGTATTCTATCGAAGAGCTTAATGACAGCATGGCTGATGGATTTGTGTTTGATTCCGCCCAGACAGTGGAAACATTTTACAGTGCTCCGCGTACTCCGGCCAGTGGTTATCCGATCACTACAAACAAGGGTAACAGTCCGACTGCCAATGGTGCCGCTGTATCCGGGCAGACAGTAACAGGCAGGATCAACCAGACGAATACCGATTATACTGCAACCTATGCCAATAAGTATCTTGGAAACTTCTACATCTATCACTCCAGTGACAACACGGTAGAACGACTCCCGATGGCAACAAAAGGTGTGCGTGTGACAGATTTTGATATTGTCGCCAAGACCAGGGAAAACACACTCTATGGCGGTTATTATGAAAGCTATAAGGGCGCTGTTTCAACCGATGCTCAGATCAATGAGACCGCTACTGATGGCAAGCTGGTCTATAATGCAGACGGCAAGAGCCAGGATAAAGATGGTGCGAAACCGTATACTTACGCATACATTAATGAAAAGAGCCGGGCTGTATGGGGCAGTGACTATTATACAGACAAAGGAACAGAGATGGATCCGGAGACTAATGAGGTCTATTATCTGAAAGAGGTCCCGAAGGCATATCTGCTTCCGTATACGCATTACACCTATAATAAGAGCGACAAGGTTATCCGCAACATGTGGTACCTGTCTTCCATTGACGACCTGAATTACCAGAAGGCAGGATTCTTTGTAGAGAGCATTAATGCCAATGGACAGAAGGACGCAACAGTTGTAGATACCTTGACGGTAAAAAATAACAGCGGTGGCGCTATGGTAACCCTGAGCCCGAAGAGTATCTTTGGAAACAAAGGCGGCGCAAATCAGGGAGTTCAGGCCGGATACCTTGGCTACTGGGATGCAAGCAGCAAGATAGCTGTTAACGCAACCTCCATTTTCACACCATACTGGTATACTATGGATGGGATCTATGTCTGTGGAACAGATACCAGAACGATCAGCTTCAACAACGGCAAGGTTGGTTCAGGAGGTATGCGTATCACAGACGGCCCCAATGGCACACCGTTCCCGGAATTATCCACTAATTAAGAAAGGAAGGTAAAGATCATGAGAAAAAGATTATATCAGGCACCTGTCCTTTTGGTATCCAGCGGAGGAACCGGTAACGTTTCCGGTGATGGCTCCAGTCAGGGCTCTATCGGACCGGAAGGGATGACCTATGATGAATGGTGGGATGAGATCGCCTGGGGCGGAGAAAACCCGGATGCTGATTACAACGGTGATGGAACAGTTGATGAAGCGGATTATAATTACTATATAGAGAATGAGCTGTGGAAAGGATGATCTGAGATCTATCCCGGATGAAGTTTATTCCCTGAAGAGATAACGAAGATGTTGCGTGGGCCTTTAAAGGCTCACGCAATTCTTATATCAGGCTGTATAAGAGCCGGACAGGGTATCGGATGGAACGAAGAATATATGAAGAAACCTTTTCAGGGTATCATCTGCGGTATGCTTTTCAATACCCGGGAACAGAACTGTATATGATCCCTTATATCCGCATGGCGGCAGGGAGGGATTATGATATCCTTGCCTCCCGGGAGCACATAGAGGCGCACAGGCCCTGCTATACAGAGAATACGGATGACCGCTATGTTGAGTATAAGTCCCTGATCTGGCTGACATCCCTGGCTCTCCTTGACCGGGGATGCGCCATCATGCATGCCGTGGCTGTCATGCTGGACGGGGTATGCTGGCTGATCTCTGCACCCAGCGGCACGGGCAAGTCTACCCAGTATTTTAATCTGAAACGCCTGTATGGAGATGACGTTGAGATGATATGCGGGGATATGCCGCTGCTCAAGGAAAATGAAGAGGGCAAGATCATGGTCCATCCTTCCCCATGGAACGGAAAGGAAAGGATCAAAGGGAGAAGGCCTGCCCCTCTGGGAGGCATCCTGTATCTGAGACAGGGCTCCGGTAACACGATCCGGAGGATGGAAGCTGCGGAAGCTGTCCTTCCCATACTCCTGCAGATGGCAGTCCTGCCTGATACCGAGGAACAGGTAAAAAAGTTAACGACTTTCACGGAAAGGATCCTGCAGGATCATCCGGTATGGGAGATGGTGAACCGGGGAGATCCGGAATCATCCCGGCTTGCCGCAGATACTTTCCGTGATCATATACGGAATGAATGCCATGAGATATAAAGCAAAAAAGGGGATTGTCCTGACGAGTGTCTGCGGCCGGTATATCCTGGTCGCAGCCAAAAAGGCAAGGGAAGAGGGCTGTCCCTATATCACACAGATCAATGATACGGCTGCCGGCTGCTGGCATCTTTTGGAAGACGGCAGTACGGAAGACGAACTGACATCTCATCTTACAGAAGAGTATGAGATAACTGATGCTGCCCCGGTAAGGGATGATGTCATGAAACTGTTGGAGAACTTAAGTGAGACGGGATATCTCACTGCATCGGAAGAAGGGTACGATCATGAAAAATAAGAAACATATCATTATCATTGTAGCCATCATATTGATCCTGGTATGCGGATTGACCATCAGAGACAGGACAAGGACGAAGGGACAGGCAGAGAATACGGCGGTAAAGACTGAAGAGACAGCTCCTTCTGCAGAAGCCCCGGAAGCAGAGGAAGGATCGACTGAGGGCAGCGGGGCACAGATCATCGAGAGCAACGGTGATGTTGTGATAACAATCGATGACGAACTGCTGTCGGACGGGGAATAGTGAGATGGGGCATATGAAAAAGCTGAGGGGATCAGACATATGCATACTGGATGCTTTTTCTTCTGCCCTTACCGGAGCAGGACTGCCGTGGCAGGAGATGCCCGAAAGGGATGCCTGGAAAAGGATCTACCGGGACGGGGAGGAGCATAGGATTTTCCCCATGATCATGGAAGCCGTGTGCAGAAGCACTGCGTTCACATCGGATCCCAATGCGGAACTGATGTACCGGTATTACCTGAAGCGTTCCGAGGCTGAGATACAGACACAGGCGCAGCGTACAGGCGACTTTCTCCTCCTATATGACTATCTGTTGAAAAAGGGCTTACGGCCCATAGTCATGAAAGGGATCATATGCCGCAGTTTATATCCGGAACCGGAACACAGACCATCTGTTGATGAAGACCTTCTGATCGATCCGCAGGATTTCCTTCTGTATCACCGGGCATTACTGGAATACGGTATGGAGTTAGTGGGGGCTGAGGAAGATATCGGACAGGCTCATGAAGTATCCTATCAGAACAGGGATACCCTTCTGTACATCGAAGTCCATAAGCATCCATTTCCTCCTGACGACAGGATCTTTGGCAGATGGAACCTGTTTTTTGACCGGGACCCGGAGAGATATGTCCGGACCAGGATATATGGGAATGATATATATACTCTTGATATCAATGAGCACCTTATCTATCTGATCCTCCATGCATACAAACATTTCCTGTATGGGGGATTCGGGCTCCGGCAGGTTGCGGATATCGCCCTGTTTTCCATGGAATATGCAGACAGGATCGACTGGGAGAGGATAAAAAAGATTCTTACAGGACTCAAGGCTGACCATCTGGTCAGGGCAGTCTGTAAGATCGCCTTTCAGTATCTGTGGAAGGGATATCCGGCAGAAAAGATTTTCCCGGGATGGGATCTGGAAGATACCGATGAAATGCCCCTTCTGCTGGATATCATGGAGGGGGGACTATATGGAGCATCCAGCGCGGCCAGGCAGCATAGCAGCAATATAACGCTGCATGCCATGGAACAGGAGCAGCAGACAGGTAATGCATCCCAGACCGGTGCATTGCTCCATGCCGTTTTTCTTCCGAGGAAGAGTCTGCAGAATAAATATACTTATCTGAAGAAGGCACCTTTCTTACTGCCACTGGCCTGGGGACACAGGATCATTAATTATGTTATGGAAACAGGTAAGGCAGAGAGAGGCTCTGAAAAGAGAGGCGGCATAAAAGAAGGCATTTTTCTTGGCAAGCAGCGGATAGAATTATTGAGAAAGTATAATATCATTAAATGATAACTGCAGGGATACCATATCCGGTCATGCATGATCATGTATTAATGAAGGGAGATTCCATATGAATATGTTATTAACAAGGAAAAGGATATCAATTTTACTGGCTTCACTATTGTTTATGCTTATGCTGATTCCGGCCACGGCAAGTGCGGAAGAAGCAGACAGTATTGATATGACGATTAAAGATGTGCCTAAACTTAGTGCAGGCTATTTCCAGACAAATCCGAAAGACCTGTCATTTACCACCCCCTCTTATGATGAGACCGCTTATGGTTATTACCTCCAGATAAAGAAAGGAAGTGCAGGCTGGAGTACCCAGTATGGTCCATTTGCCCCTAAATCCGTGGAAACCATAAAGAAACTCAAGCCAAACACCAGCTACTCTTTCCGTGCTGTTTATATCAAAAAAACGACACAGGGGTCAGAGACAGGAACGGTGAAAGGACCTTTTTCCAAGTCTGTCACCGTAAAGACCGGTCCTTCCAAGAAACCTGCTGTGAAAACAATTACAGCCGGTAAGGCCAAAGTGAAGAAGGTTTACGTAAAACCGACTTATGATGGATCAGGAAAGATGGTGAAAAGCGGTTACTGGACCAAGAAGACAATCTACAAGGTCACGGTGAGGTTCAAGAAGAAGCCAGGCGTGAAAGGACTCTATATCCATGCCAGTGGTGATTCCCAATCATTTAAATACGTGAAGGGGAATAAGAAAGTATATACGGCAAAATTCACGGCGAGTGGCAACAAGATCGGGAAATTCACAACAGTGAAGGTATATACACAAGGGAATAAAGTGTATGGTGCCTGCTCCCCGGTATGTATGAAGATTACAAAGATAAAGAAATAAAAATACGACGATCTCCAAAAGATAAACTCTTAGAGAGTGTGAATAAAGTGTGTAAGTTACCGGTAACGACGTACCTTAAAAACGTAAACGGTAAATAATAAGTACCCCTATATATTAGAAGGCTGCTAATGCGGCCTTCATAAAAATCATTTCACTGGTTTTCGTATGTGATCCGGAAGATCAGAAGACCAGGGCAAAAGAGCATCCAGGAAAGATCTGTCTGAATCATCCATATGTTTCGGAATCTCTGTTAACAGATATTCGAAATAATCATAGGGTTTCAGATTGTTCGCTTTGGCTGTCTCTGCGATGCTGTAGATAATCGCAGAGCTTTCTGCTCCTTTTATCGTGTCGATCATCTGCCAGTTCTTCCGTCCAATCGTGAATCCCCGGATTGCTCTTTCACTGGCATTGTTATCCATTGGAACATCGCCATCTTCCAGGAATACCCTGAGATATCTTTCCTGATTCAGGATATATGTATAGGCCTTTTTAAGTCCTGAATTCGAGTTGATGGTGCCCTGCTCTTTTTTAAGGTACACAAACAGAGCATCAACCAATGGCCTGATGACCATCTGTCGTTGCCTGAGACGTTCTTCGGAAGAAAGGTCTTTCAGCTTTTCTTCTTCACGGTATATAGCCTGGATCTGTTTCATGACCAGGTATGCCGCTGATCTTTTGCGGACCTTTTCGGGGAGGAGCTTCAGCGCCTGATCGAACTTTCGCCTTGCATGTACCTTATCTCAGAACTGGAATAAGGTACACTGATGGAGCTGAACTTGTTTAGAAACTAATGTAGTTTGAGAACTCATGAGCGATCAACCTCCTAAACTCGGTCTAAAAAGTTGAGACTAAACTTTTTGGACTCGTATAGTGGTTAGATTATCTCATAGATCTCGATTGGCTGGGAGGGTACCAGCTATTTACCGTTTACAAGTAAAATATTAATATTCCACTTTAAACATTAAAAATGCTGCCACATTTAAATGTGGCAGCATTTTTAATGTAATATTGTTAATCTAACGGACAAATACCTTATTTAGTTACAGAGAGATTAATCTGTGATCCTTCAAGAATCAGATCGTTAGAAGAAACTAAAATGTAATATATCTGTCCTGCAGTAAGATTATAAGATAGACTGAAATTAGGCTCATCATCTGGATCTTGTATAAGAATCTCCTTATCCGGGCCGTACAGTGTGGCTGTGGAATCAGTCTTATACTCGCCGGAAAAGTTACTGGCAAATGTGTATGTTCCACTTTCTGATGGTGTAAAGGAGTAAATCATAGCTGTGCTTTCTGTAATATAACTTAGGTCTACCGTGGTATTTTGCCCTAATTGGATAGGCTCAATTTCCCCTAAAGCATAGATGCCATCTGTAAATGGAGTGACATAAGTATATTCAATATAGTACTTTCTAGATTTATCCTTATAGCTTACTTCTATCATCTTATCAAAGTCTAGCAGGTCACTGTTCTGTGGAGAGGATATGGCAACTCCATTATAGAAAGTTTCCACACTTAGATTTGTCATCTGTGCAGTGGTACCATATATTGTTAAGATATAAATGTCATTGTCCTCAAATGCATTAGAAAACAGAATCTGATCATTTCCTTGTGAATCAAACATCTTAACGGATAATAGATCGAAATAGGATTCATCAAATGGCACGGTTACATCGACAGTTTTCGTGATAGAAGGATTGTCAACGGATTTAACTGTAATAGTTGCAGTTCCTACATTTACAGCTGTAACACGTCCACTTTCATTTACACTGGCAATTGTGCTATCAGAGCTGGTATAGGTTACACTATCGGGTGCCCATGTAGGTATGACGGATGACAAAATAGTATCTGACTGACCTATATATAGGGTTCCAGGAGTATTGTATTTATCCCCCGGTGTATGGGTAATCGTGAGATCGGTTACCGGAGATACAACGGTAATTGTGGCTGTAGCTGTTTTTCCCTGATCATTCGTCGTTGCAGTGATGATCGCAGTGCCCTTAGCCTTGGCTGTTACAACACCGCTTGAATTGACAGTAGCCACTGATGTGTCGCTGGATGACCATGTTACACTCTTATCAGTTGCATTGGAAGGAATGACAGTAGGGGTTAAAGTAACGGTTTCTCTCACTTTAAGGGTGACAGATGTTACGTCAAGAGTAACACCAGTAACATCTACTGGTTTAACAGTGACAGTAGCAGAGGCTGTTTTATTCTGATCTTCTGTCTTAACCGTAATTTTAGCCGTACCCACAGCTTTACCAGTGACTTTACCGTTACTGTCCACAGTTGCAATTCTTTCATTACTAGAGGACCAAGTTACATTTTTGTTATCTGCATCAGACGGAGTGATTGTGGCGGTCAGGGTAACTGTATCATCCACAAGGAGGGAAACAGCTGTCTGATCAAGGGAAACTCCTGTGACACTAACTGCTTTTTTGCTAACAGTAACAGTAGCAGAAGCAGTTTTATTCTGATCTATTGTTGTAACAGTAATTACAGTGGTTCCAGCTGCCTTGGCAGTAACTTCACCATTGCTGTCAACAGAAGCCACATTTTCATTGCTGGAAGACCAAATCATCTCCTTATTAGTGGCATTGGAAGGGGCAATTGTTGCATCAAGAGTAGCCTTGTCATTAATATATAAGGAAAGACTGTTCTTGTTGAGAGAAACTCCCGTGACACTGACAGCCGTTACAGTAACGGTTGCTGAAGCAGTTTTACTCTGATCAGTTGTTTTCACGGTAATCACAGCGGTTCCAGCTGTCTTGGCAGTAATATTGCCTCTGCTATCCACACTTGCTACGGACTCATCTGAGGATTTCCAGCTTACAGTTTTATTAGTCGCATTTTCAGGAGCAACTGTGGCACGCAGAGTATAACGGTCTCCAACATTCATAGATACATTCTGGGGTTCCAAAGACACCCCTGTAACAGCAACAGCAGCTACACGACCAACACAGGTAGCACTAGATCCGTTGTCCTGGCTGGTAGCGGTGATGTCGGCATAGCCTGTTTTTAGTGCTGTCACCTTACCGTTTTCATCCACGGTGGCAACTTGGGGATTCCCGGAAGTCCAGGTTACCTTTTTGTTGGTAGCATTTTCCGGTAGTATGATAGCTGAGAAACTCATGGCATCTCCGACATCCATAGTAGCACCATTTGGTTCGATAGTTACTTCTGTAACTTCGACGTAAGGTTTCTCAGTCACTGTCAAAACTGTGGATGCTTGTTTCCCTTCCTTATCAAGGGAAGTTGCCGTAATGGTAACGGTACCAGGTGCAACCGCAGTGACTCTGCCTTGACTATTCACTGTCGCAACTGCCGTATTATTGGAAGACCATTTCACAGTCTTGATGGTCGCATTATCCGGAGAAACAGTAGCTGTGAGTACTACGGAATCCCCTACACAGAATGGTTCGGTATAATTGCCGGTACTCAGTGAGATATCGGTAACATTAACATTGTGTACTGCCACTTTGCAATTCAGCTTCACTCCACTAGCAAAAGCAGTAATAGTGGCGGTTCCTTCTGCGATTCCCTTCACAACACCTTTGGAAGTCACGGTAGCTACTGCCTTATTGGAAGAGGACCAGGTTACAGTGCCTACTGCATTACTTACAGTTAGGGCTGCAGTTTTTCCTGCATCCAGGGTTAAGGAAGTCTTTGAGATGGAGGGATTCTTTACTGTCACCTTACATTTATATTTTTTTGCTCCTATCTT
>JBGVCE010000050.1:0-2543 GCA_045226235.1 Anaerobutyricum sp. | reverse complement strand
ATGTAGGAGTAGGCCGCCACAGCGATGGGGCCCATCAGGGCAGTCTGTCCCAGCTTTCCGGCAAGGAAAATGGAAGTCGGACCATCTGCTCCACCGATGATGGAGATGGCCGCTGCTGCCTTGCCGTTAAATCCCATGATGATTGCCAGGAAATATGCCGTATAGATACCGAACTGTGCCGCGGCCCCCAGGAGGAAACTCTTGGGATTGGCGATCAGCGGCCCGAAATCCGTCATGGCTCCAACCCCCATAAAGATGAGAGAAGGAAGGATGCTGGCTTCATCCAACAGATAAAAATAATGTAATAATCCGCCTTCTTCCATGATAGGCGGGTAGAGGTTTACAAGCAGCATACCAAAGGAGATTGGAACCAGAAGAAGGGGTTCATATCCTTTGGCAATGGCCAGATACAGGAAGACCAGGGCCACGACGATCATGATAAAATTGCCTGGCTTAAGGAATGCGAATCCGGTCTGAGCTGCCAGCCCCTGTATAGCTTCTATAATTGATTGCATATAGTTACCTCCATATTAAGCCGGACTAGTCCATGGTAATCAGGATGTCTCCGCCTTCCACCGCATCGCCCACGGACACTTCCACCGTGGCGATGGTGCCGTCCTGGGGTACTCCGATCTCATTTTCCATCTTCATGGCTTCCAGAACTGCGGCTACTGCGCCTTTCTTAACGGTATCTCCCGGTTTCACTTTCACATCTACGATCTTTCCTGGCATGGGTGCTTTCACTTCCACACTGCCGGCAGAACCGGAAGCTGCGGCGGGAGCCTTCTTGGCAGGTGCCGGTTTTGCAGGAGCTACAGGGGAGGCAAGGGGAGCTGCAGGAGCGGTTCCCATCTGGTCTGCCTTGATCTCTTCCACACTTACATCATATGCTACGCCGTTCACGGTTATTCTGTAATTTTTCATTTCATTTCCTCCTAACAGACTTGAATAAGTCCCTATCTATCTCCGTCTGGTATTCTTTGCCCTGCGTATGGAGCGGACAACCAATCGATCTTTGCTGGATGACGTGCCGGCATGATATGCCATGATGGCCGCTGTGATCACTGCCACCAGTTCCTCATCACCCACCAGCTCTTCCTCCTCTTCCACATCCCGGATAATCTGAGGAACCTCATCCGAGACCTTGGGATCCTTCTTCTCTTCCCGTTTTTTAAATCTCTTCTCGAGTTCAGGAACGAATTTGAAGAAAGATATGATAAGGGAGATAAAGATTAATACAATAAACACAGTACCCATACCGATCAGGGTATTAAGGAGGGCTGTCGTAAATAATTGCATATACTCACCTCACTAAATTGCTGTATGTTTCTTTTCCGGGGATTCCTGTTTCTTTCCGAAAAGCATCTCGTAGGCTGCGATCAGTCTCTTTCTGGTGGCATCCGGTGTGATGATATCATCCACATAGCCACGCTTGGCTGCTGCCAGAGCGCTGCTCTGCAGCTCCTTGTATTCCGCTGTCTTCTGGCGGATCAGAGCGGGTTTATCCGAATTCCCTGCGATCTCGTCAGCATAAATGATGCGGACTGCCTGGGAGGCATCCATCATGCCGATGGCAGCCTGGGGCCAGGCCAGTACGAAATCTGCCCCGATAGATTTGGAATTCATAACCACACCGGCGGTGCCAAAGGCTTTCCCCGCAATGAGGTTTACTTTAGCTACGTTGGCAGCCGCAAGCTCTGCCGTAAATCCTGCCATGGCAGCAGCCAGATCCTTTTCTTCTTCCAGAGTTGCCTTCATCCCTTCCACGTCTGTGACAGTGAGTACCGGGATGGCAAAGGCATCACAGAATCTGACGAAACGTGAGGCTTTTTTAATACCTTCCACCGTCAGAACCGGCTCAGCATTGGCAACAGCGCCAACGGTCATGCCGTTAAGGCGGAGAAATCCGGTCATCATCTCCTTAGCATAATCTGCCTTGGTCTCCATAAATCTATGGCCATCCGCGATGGATGAAAGAAGATATCCAGCATCATAGACGGAATCATTCAGTTCTTCGATGATACGATTGAGATCATCTTCACACTCTGTATAGGCATCATCCGCCTCATAATCGGAAGGCAGGAAAGCCACCAGAGCGCGGATCTTCTGGATCATATCCTGTTCATCTTCACACAGAAAGTCCACATTTCCTGCGGTCTCAGCCTGGTAGGATGCGGATGCGGTATTCTGTTTGCTCTCGATATTTCCCTCCAGGGTATTGGGGCTGTTTACAAATAATGCGCTTCCTTCCCTGGTCATAAAGGTAAAGTCAGACATGGATGTCATAACGGAGCTGCCGCCGCCACACATGCCACACACTGCTGCTATCTGTGGAATCTTTCCGGAAGCCTGTACCTGTTTATAGAAGATACTGCCGAATGCTGCCAGGGCATCCCCTGCTTCCTGCAGGCGAAGGCCTGCGCAGTCGATCATGCCGATCACCGGAGCTCCGGTCTTCATGGCCATATCATAGACCGCCGCGATCTTTCTGGCATGCATCACTCCCATGGAGCCCCCAAGCATACTGGCATCATGGCTGTAGA
>JBGVCE010000049.1:0-2054 GCA_045226235.1 Anaerobutyricum sp. | reverse complement strand
GACAGCGCATTTCTGCCAGTCTTCACCAATGAGGAACAGGTCATTCAGGAATACGGGGAGAACTTTACTCGGATCCAGAAGCATTTTCTGGAAGCCATGGATGTGGCGGACAGCAATGCGCAGCTCACCGGTATCGTGATCGATGCCTTTACCGTACCTTTTACCGTGATCAAGAAGAACTTCAACATGATCCGGACACTGCCTTCCAATATGGAAAACGGAGGCATGCAGGTTAAAGCAAGGGAGTAAACGGGACAAAGGCGGAATGATTTTAAGAATATGCACCAAAAGAGATGCAATTATCCTCTTTGTGTGATAAAATACAGGGCAATTGAGATCAGTTTGAGAGGAATACAGGGATATGACAGAACAGATTTCCATCTATGCGGAGAATAAAAAAGGCGCGATGAGCAACATCACCGGCCTACTGAAAGACGCTGAGATCAACATCATGTCGATCCTCACCAATGACTCCGGTGAGTTTGGCACGGTGCGCATGCTGGTCAGCGATGTGCCCCTGGCGAAGGAAGTGTTCGAAAAAGCCGGATATCAGGTGCATATTGATCACGTGATTGGGATCTACATGGAAGACCGCTGCGGCGGACTCAATGAGATCCTTCAGGCCATCACGGACAGCAACATCAATATCCACTATATCTACATCTCCTATGACCGCGAGAATGCGAGCCCCATTGCCATTATGAAGACCAGCGGCTATGCAGAGGTGGAATCCTGCCTCAGAAGCAAGGGATACCGCCTGCTCTGAATAATCATGACATGAAAAACGCGCGATGATCATCATTGTGACCATCGCGCGTTTTTTTATTATCAGACAAGGTCTGCCAGCTGGTAGATCAGTTTTTCGGAACGTTTCCAACCGAGACAGGGGTCTGTGATGGATTTTCCGTAAACGCCTTCTCCGATTTTCTGCGCACCGTCTTCGATGTAGCTTTCGATCATGAGTCCCTTCACGAGACTGCAGATCTTGGGAGACTGGCTGCGGCTATGCAGGACATCCTTGGCGATACGGATCTGCTCCAGATATTTTTTGCCGGAGTTGGAGTGATTGGTATCCACGATTACAGCAGGGTTCTCCAGATTCAGCTTGTCATATGCTTCCTGCAGGTTCTGGAGGTCCTCATAGTGATAGTTGGGAATGTTGCGTCCGAACTTGTCTACGTATCCGCGAAGGATGCAGTGAGCCAACGGATTGCCCTGAGTCTTGACTTCCCATCCGCGGTACTGGAATTTCTGGGGACTCTGAGCGGCCACAACGGAGTTCATCATTACCGTGATATCTCCGCTGGTGGGATTCTTCAGTCCTGCCGGAACACCGATACCGCTTGCCACGATGCGGTGCTGCTGGTTTTCCACGGAACGGGCGCCGACAGCGACATAGCTCAACAGGTCGGAAAGGTAGCGGTGATTTTCCGGATACAGCATCTCCTCGGCACAGGTAAAGCCCGTTTCCCGGGCAACATCGGTATGAAGCTGCCGGATGGCAATGATGCCCGCCAGCATATCCTCCTCTTTTTCCGGGTCCGGCTGATGGAGCATGCCCTTGTAACCTATGCCCTTGGTACGGGGCTTGTTGGTATAGACACGGGGGATGAAGAACAGTTTGTCCTTGACTTTCTCCTGGACTTTTGCCAGACGGTTCATATAATCCAGGACGGCGTCTTCACGGTCTGCCGAACAGGGGCCTATGATAAGAATGAACTTATCGCTCCTGCCGGTGAGGATATCCGCAATCTCCTGATCCCGTTCCTCCTTGATTCTCCGGATGTCATCCGTGACAGGGAACTCTTCCTTGAGATCCTGCGGATTGGGCAGCTTCCGGATAAATTCCATTTGCATTTCCATACTGATCACCTAGTTTACTTAGTGTGAGGATAATTATATACCTGCTCATTAACGATTTAAAGTGTTAAAACAGCCAAAAAATGAACCATTTTTGATTGATATCGCTGTGAAAACTAATCATAGCACATTTCTGCGGAACTTTGGAGTGAAAATTCATATATTCTTCATTGTTTTCCGGGAGCGGGTATGTT
>JBGVCE010000048.1:0-4708 GCA_045226235.1 Anaerobutyricum sp. | reverse complement strand
ACTTCACCAGCCACAGGGGACTGGATGTGGTGGGTCTGGCCAGGTCTGTGGTTTATCTGATTCTGAATCATGGAAGGATTACCATGGGGGGATCCACCATCACCCAGCAGCTGGCCAGAAATATCTACCTCTCCTTCGAGAAGACTTATTCCCGAAAGATTAATGAGCTCTTCTATGCCTTTGCCCTGGAACAAAAGTACACCAAGGAAGACATCCTGGAGTTCTATCTGAATAATGTATATTTTGCCAATGGAAACTACGGCATCGAAGCTGCTTCCCGGGCATACTTTCAGAAAAGCTGTAAAGATATTACCATTTCACAGACAGCCTTTTTGTGTGCCATACCAAACAGCCCCAGCCGTTATGACCCCTATGAGAATGCAGAGGCGACCCTAGGCAGGAGGGACCGGATCCTTACGGCCATGTATAATCAGGGATACCTGTCCAAGGAACAGTATGAAAAATCTCTGGCGGAGGAGATATCCATCCGTCCTAAGAAAGAGACCACCGCCAATGATTACGCGGAAACCTATATCTTAAAATGTGCCACGGAAGCCTTGATGACAGCGGACGGGTTTAATCTGCAGACTAAGTTTGACAGTGAGAAAGAGAAGAAAGCTTACCGGGAAGAGTATGAGGAATGGTATTCCAATTACCGTCAGAAACTATATACTGCCGGATACCGTATCTACACCTCCATCGATGTGGATATGCAGGAGACCATGCAGGAATCCGTTTCCACCAAACTGGGATCTTCCTTTATCGAGAAAACGGATGACGGTGTCTTCCAGGTCCAGGGAGCTGCAGTCTGCATTGATAATTCAAGTGGAAAAGTAGTCGCCATCGTGGGAGGAAGAGAGCAGGACCAGGAAGGGTACGGCCTCAATCGTGCCTACCAGTCCAACCGCCAGCCCGGCAGTGCCATCAAGCCCCTGGTGGTATTCACCCCGGCTTTTGAGGAAGGCTACTCACCGGATTCCATCGTGGATGACAGTCGTATGACCGGTTCTGATACCGTGAGGAACGCCGGGGATTCCTACTCAGGCAGCATCACCCTGCGCCGGGCGGTACAGAAATCCAGCAATGTGGTCACCTACCGTATGTACAAGGAGATGGGAGCATCCTCTTTACTCAAGTACCTGGAGGAGATGAATTTTGCCGGTCTTGATAAGAAAGATTATAAATATGACACCACCTGTATCGGCGGTTTCACCAATGGTACTACACCAGTGGAGATGGCCTCGGCCTACGCCACCCTGGCCAACAACGGAACTTACCGTAACCCTACCTGTATCGTGAAGATCACAGATGCCAGGGGAAATGATGTGGTCAGCGAGGCGGAAAGCACAAAATCCAAGACAATCTACTCCAACCAGGCTTCCCGGATTATGACCAATGTGCTGGAAAGCTGTGTGACTGATTACGATGCCACCGCTTCCGGCTGCAGGCTGGACACGGATATTCCGGTGGCCTGCAAAACCGGTACCACCAGCAGCTATGTGGATGGATGGCTTTGTGGCTACAGTCCATATTACACAACCGCCGTATGGGTTGGAAAAGACGTCTATGAAAGCGTGGATGACCTAAAAGGAAACACCTATCCTGCTTATATCTGGACGGATTTTATGAACAAGATCCACACCGGTATCAGCCGGGACATGGACCTGGAAGATGACTTCGGAGCCTATTTCGGAAGAGATATGGACAGCGAAGAAGAGGAGAAGGTTACCACGGAACAAAAAGAAGAAGAGGAAGAGGAGGAAGCTGTAGAAGCACCGGAACCCGCCGGGGATCAGGAAGAGGAAGCGGACAAGGAAGAAGATTCCAATGAGATTCAGGTTCCCGATTATGAGGTCCCGGAACCTACGGTGCCGGAAACTCCGGAGGCGCCGGAGGAGCCGGAAGCCCAGGAGGGGGAGAGTGATATGCAGGATGGAGAAGGCGAGCCTTCAAATAATCCATAAAGGCAAGAAGAAATTTTTGACCTGCACCCCATATTGTGGTATAATATTTTTTATCTCATTGGAAATTATGATTTTCTGTGAGCTGAAAAATTCATAAAAAGAGTAAGATAAGGAAAAATGTATCAGGGAGGAAAGATAGATGTATAAGATTATGAAGGCAGAAAAACTGTCTGCCAACAGTTATCTGATGGATGTCCAGGCACCCCGCGTGGCAAAGCATTGTCTTCCGGGACAGTTTGTAATCGTGAAGATGGATGAAAAAGGGGAGAGGATTCCTCTGACGATCTGCGATTATGACAGGGAAGCCGGGACAGTGACCATCGTATTTCAGCCGGTAGGAGCTTCCACCAGCAAGTTCGTTCACCTGTCGGAGGGAGACGCCTTCCGTGATTTTACGGGACCCCTTGGATGCCCTTCTGAGCTGCTGGAGGAAAACATCGAAGACCTGAAGGCAAAGAAGATCCTCTTCGTCGGCGGCGGCGTAGGTGCAGCCCCCATCTATCCTCAGGTAAAATGGATGCATGAGAAGGGTGTGGGTGTGGATGTGATCATCGGAGCCAAGACCAAAGACCTTCTGATCCTTGAGGAAGAGATGAAAGCGGTTGCCGAAAACTATTATCCCTGT
This sequence comes from Anaerobutyricum sp., assembly GCA_045226235.1. GTDB lineage: Bacteria > Bacillota > Clostridia > Lachnospirales > Lachnospiraceae > Anaerobutyricum. The sequence continues at coordinate 2,119 of JBGVCE010000048.1, read as the reverse complement.
ACGGACGACGGTTCCTACGGATATGCCGGTATGGTTACCGGAAAGATGGAAGAGCTTGTAGGAGCAGGAAACAGATATGATGTGTGTGTGATCATAGGACCTATGATCATGATGAAATTCGGTGCCCTCACGGCGAAAAAACTGGAGATTCCACAGTGCATAGTAAGTATGAATCCCATCATGGTTGACGGGACCGGCATGTGCGGAGCCTGCCGTGTACTGGTCCATGAGGAAGTGAAATTCGCCTGTGTGGACGGACCGGAATTTGATGGTTATGGCGTTGATTTTGACAGTGCCATGAAGAGACAGCAGATGTACAAAGATAAAGAACAAAGAAAACTCCTGGCTTTACAGGAAGGGGATACCCATCACGGCGGATGTGGACAATGTGGAGGTGACAGATAATGGCACAGGATATGTTAAAGAAGATTCCTGTCAGAGAGCAGGATCCAAAGGAACGTGCAAAGAATTTTGAGGAAGTCTGTTATGGATACAATCAGGAAGAAGCGCAGGCGGAGTCACTCCGCTGCTTAGGCTGCAAGAAGGCAAAATGTATCGAAGGCTGTCCTGTCAACATTAATATCCCCGCTTTTATTCATGAGGTGAAAGAAGGAAATATCGAGGCTGCCTATGAAGTAATCGGAGAATCCTCCTCCCTTCCGGCTATCTGCGGCCGTGTCTGTCCCCAGGAATCCCAGTGCGAGAGCAAATGTATCCGCGGGATCAAGGGAGACCCTGTCTCCATCGGTAAACTGGAAAGATTCGTGGCTGATTATGCACTTGAGCATAATATCATGCCTAAAAAGGCGGCCACATCCAACGGCCATAAAGTGGCAGTAATCGGATCCGGCCCTGCAGGACTGACCTGCGCCGGCGACCTTGCCAAACTGGGTTATGATGTGACAGTTTTTGAGGCCCTCCATGAACTGGGTGGCGTTCTGGCCTACGGTATTCCGGAATTCCGTCTTCCCAAGAATAAAGTAGTAAAGAAAGAAATCGAAAAAGTAAAAGAACTGGGTGTGACCTTTGAAACCAACGTGGTCATCGGAAAGTCCACCACCGTGGATCAGCTCCTGGAGGATGAAGGATTCGAAGCAATCTTCATCGGCTCCGGCGCCGGGCTTCCTATGTTTATGGGTATTCCTGGAGAGACTGCCAACGGCTGTATGTCTGCCAATGAATACCTGACCAGAAGCAATCTGATGCATGCTTATGACGACAGTTACGACACCCCTATTTCCACCGGAAAAAAGGTGGCAGTGGTAGGCGGCGGAAATGTGGCCATGGATGCTGCCAGAACCGCCCTGCGCCTTGGCGCGGAAGTACATATCGTCTATCGCCGTTCCGAGGCGGAACTCCCGGCCAGAGTGGAGGAAGTTCACCATGCCAAGGAAGAGGGTGTTATCTTTGATCTTCTTCAGAATCCCAAGGAGATCCTGGTGGATGAGAAGGGATGGGTCAAAGGAATCCGCGTCATTAAGATGGAGCTGGGAGAGCCGGATGCCTCCGGAAGAAGACGCCCCATTGAGATCCCGGGATCCGAATATGAGATTGAGGTGGACACAGTAATCATGTCTCTGGGAACCTCACCTAACCCGCTGATTTCTTCCACCACAAAAGGACTGGAAGTTAATCGCAGGAAATGTATCGTGGCAGATGAGGAGAACGGTAAGACCTCCAAAGCCATGGTATATGCCGGCGGCGATGCCGTGACCGGCGCTGCCACGGTTATCCTCGCCATGGGAGCAGGAAAAGCGGCAGCCAAAGGAATCCATGAGATGTTCCAGGAGAATCAGAACTAAGCATTTGTTCCGGAAAGGGAAATCATGACTGAGGAAAACAGACAAAAGTGTAAGGATATTATCCTGGAGGCAGGCAGAAGACTGCTGTCCATGCATGAGTTGAATATCGAGCAGAAGACCGATTTCAATAACCTGGTCACCTCCTGTGACAAGGATACCCAGGAATTCCTTACCAAAGAGCTTGCACAGATCGATCCGGAAGCCACCTTCCTATGTGAGGAAAACCATCTTCATGATGCTTCGGGGGACCATATGTTTATCATAGACCCCATCGACGGAACCTCCAATTTCATCCACGATTTCAGGCTCAGTGGAAT
>JBGVCE010000047.1:0-5045 GCA_045226235.1 Anaerobutyricum sp. | reverse complement strand
ATTTAAAGGAGTGAGAGAAAAGTTATGGTAAAATATACCATCAAGAGAATCCTTCTGGCTATCCTCACCATCATAGTGATCAGTATGATCACCTTTTTCGCCATGAATGCGATCCCCGGGGGTCCTTTCAACAGTGAGAAAGCTGCCAGCCCCACGGTAATCGCAGAGCTGGAGAAAAGGTATAATCTGGATAAGCCGGTAACTGTACAGTACATCCTGTACATGAAGAATATTTTAAAGGGAGAGTTCGGTGTAAGTCTGAAGACCGGCCGTAAGATTTCTTCCATCATCGGGGAGAGTTTCCCCATCTCGGCAAAACTGGGTATCTGTGCTTCAATCGTGGCAATCATCAGTGGAATTGTCCTCGGATCCATCGCGGCTCTAATGAGGAACAAATGGCCGGACCGTCTGATCGTCTTTCTGACCACATTGATCACCGCCATGCCATCCTTCGTTATGGCCACCCTGCTTTTGTACTATTTCTGTATGAAATTGGGCTGGGTACAGGCCTGGACGGCAGGATCTCACAATATTGTTCTGCCTGTGCTGGCCTTGTCATTATCACCCATGGCTTACATCACCCGTCTGACCAAGACATCCATGCTGGATTCCCTGGGACAGGATTACATCCGTACCGCCAGGGCTAAGGGCGTGCCTCAGCTGAAGGTAATCTTCGTACATGGCCTTAGAAATGCATTGATTCCGGTTATCACTTACGTAGGCCCCATGGTGGCGGCAATCCTTACCGGATCCATGGTAGTTGAGTCCATCTTCACCATCGGCGGACTGGGTTCCAAATTCGTAAGCGGTATTACAAACCGTGATTACACCCTGATCATGGCGACCACCATCTTCCTTGCGACCATCATGGTTATCGCCAACCTGATCACCGACCTTGTTTATAAATTGATCGATCCAAGGATCAGTCTGGATTAAGAAAGGAGAATTGATATGAGTGATAATATGAAAAAAAGTCTTCTCTCCGCCCAGGTTGATCTGAGTAAGTTCAGTTTTCAGGATTTTGAGAAAGCGACGGAAGAAGAAAAACGTCAGCAGGATGTCATGGGAGAGTCCACCACTTTCTTCCGTGACGGTATGCGCCGTCTGAGAAAGAATCCATTGGCAATGGGTGCCATCATCATTCTGGTGCTGATCATCCTTACCATCTTCCTGGCTCCTGTTATCATCCCTTATGGGTATGCAGATATCGTGAAGGGCTCCAGCAACCTGGGACCTTTTGAATACAGTACCAGTGAGCTGGCTAAGATCGCCAAGGGAGAGAGTGTATTCCCGCATATCTTCGGAACAGATTCCCTGGGCCGTGATTACTTTATCCGTGTGGTTTACGGTGCCAGAGTTTCCCTGGGTGTCGGTATCTTCGCCTCCATCCTGGTTTTGATCATCGGTATGCTCTGGGGTTCCATCTCCGGCTACATGGGTGGAACCGTGGATATCATCATGATGCGTATCGTAGATATCATCTACTCTCTGCCGGATATGCTTCTGATCATCCTTCTGGCAGTGGTATTAAATGAAACCCTGACCCCTGTGATCAAGGGGACTGTGCTGGCTAAGCTTGGTGTTAATATGATTGCCCTCTTCATCGTCTTCGGATTGCTCTACTGGGTATCCATGGCAAGACTGATCCGTGGGCAGATCCTTACCATTAAGCAGAATGAGTATGTTCTGGCCGCCCGCAGTATCGGTACTTCCACCCCGAGGATTATCACACGGCATATTCTGCCTAACTGTCTGTCTGTTATCATCATCACGACAGCCCTGCAGATTCCTTCCGCTATCTTTACGGAGAGTTATCTGTCCTTCCTCGGCCTCGGTGTTTCTGCCCCTATGCCATCCCTGGGCTCTCTGGCCAACGATGCGCGTAGCGGTCTGCAGACCTATCCGCTGAGACTGATTTTCCCGGCACTGGCAATCTGTCTGATCGTTCTTGCACTGAACCTCCTGGGCGATGGTTTACGTGATGCGTTCGATCCGAAGCTTCAGAAGTAGAGAGGTGTAGTGTTATGGGAGATTATAAATATATTTTAGAGTTGCAGGACCTGCATACCACCTTTAAGACGGACAAGGGGGATGTGGCTGCTGTAAATGGTGTTAATTTTGTATTGGAGCCCGGTAAGACACTGGGTATCGTAGGTGAGTCCGGTTCCGGTAAATCCGTTACTTCCTACTCCATCATGCAGATTCTTGCGGATAACGGTAACATTTCCGGAGGTAAGATTCTGTATAAAGGGGAAGACATCACCAAGTGGGATGCCAAACAGATGGCAGGTTTCCGAGGAAAATGTTGTTCCATCATCTTCCAGGATCCCATGACTTCCCTGAATCCTGTATTTTCCATCGGGTATCAGCTGGAGGAAGCTATCCTGCTCCACACGGACCTCAACAAGGCTCAGGCCAAGGAGAGAGCCGCAGAGCTGCTGGCCCTGGTAGGTATCACCGAACCGGAAAAACGACTGAAACAGTACCCGCATGAGCATTCCGGCGGTATGAGACAGCGTGTTATGATCGCTATGGCTCTGGCCTGTGAGCCGGATATCCTGATCGCAGATGAGCCTACCACCGCTCTGGATGTTACCATCCAGGCACAGATTCTGGAACTGATGCAGGAACTGCAGAAGAAGCTGGGTATGGCCATCATCATCGTAACCCATGATCTGGGAGTTATCGCATCCATGTGTGATGAGATCATCGTTATGTATGGCGGACGTGTCTGTGAAAGAGGAACCGCAGACGATATCTTCTATGATCCCCGCCATGAATATACCAAGGGACTTCTTCGTTCCATTCCTACTTTGGATAATAACGGAGAGCGTCTGGTTCCCATTGGAGGAACCCCGATTAACCTGTTGAATATGCCAAAGGGATGTGCTTTCTGCCCCCGTTGTGACGAGGCCATGAAGATCTGCCTCTCCGAGGTTCCGGAGGAGATTCCGGTGGGTCCGACCCACAAAGCATCCTGCTGGATGAACATTAAGAAAATGTGCGAGGAGGGAAATGCCTGATGAGTAATGAATATCTTGTAGAAGTAAGTCATCTGAAACAGTATTTTCCGATCCGCAGCGGTTTTAAGACCATCAATCTGAAGGCTGTAGACGATGTTTCCTTTAACATCAAACCCGGTGAGACCCTGGGACTGGTAGGGGAGTCCGGATGTGGAAAGACCACAGTGGGACGTACTCTCTTAAGACTTTACACTCCCACATCAGGCTCCGTGAAATTTGACGGGGAAGAAGTGACGGAGAAGAATATCCACCGTCTGCGCAAAGAGATGCAGATGGTATTCCAGGATCCCTACTCATCCCTGAACCCCCGTATGACGGTGGAGGATATCATCGGCGAGCCTCTGGATGTACATAAACTGTACCAGAGCAAAGGGGAAAGACATGACAAGGTCATCCAGCTGATGGAGACAGTAGGACTGAACGCAGAGCATGCCAGCCGTTATGCTCATGAGTTCTCCGGCGGACAGCGCCAGAGGATCGGTATCGCCCGTGCCCTGGCAGTGGACCCCAGATTCATCGTTTGTGATGAGCCGGTTTCCGCCTTGGACGTATCCATTCAGGCGCAGGTGGTCAACATGTTTGAAGACCTTCAGAAAGAGCGTGGCATGGCTTACCTGTTTATTGCCCATGACCTTCTGGTGGTTCATCATATTTCCGACCGTATCGCCGTTATGTACCTGGGGCACATGATGGAGATGGCAGATGCGGATGAACTGATGGGCAACCCTATGCATCCCTACACGGAATCCCTGCTGTCTGCAGTGCCGATTCCGGATCCGGAGACAGCCAGAAAGAGCAAACGTATCATCCTGGAGGGAGATGTTCCTTCCCCGCTGCGTATGCCTACCGGATGTCCTTTCCGGACCCGTTGCAAATATGCCACAGAACAGTGCGCAGCCCAGATGCCGGAGCTTACCGACAGGGGTAACGGCCATGTGGTAGCCTGCTGGAATCGTTGATTCTTGACAAGGAATCTTTTGGTTCCTATAATCAGATGTGTGAATTACTGTCCAAGCTGACAGTTTTCAATCCTTCTTAATATAAGACATGGATATTAGGTTTCCCCGATTGAATCTGGGAGAGACAAAATATGAGGTATTGGCTTTTATTTCATTTTCCTGTCATGTTATGGAAGGAGATAATATACGATTTGAATCGTATATCTTAAGGTTCATGAGACAGACCTTAATAATCAATTGATTGAGATGTCTGCATGACATCTGTAAGAGGGAGGATTAAATCATGAAAAAAGTATTAGCTTTGGTGCTTGCTGCTTCTATGATTCTTTCATTAGCTGCATGTGGCGGATCCAAGAGTGGTTCCCAGCCTGCAGAAGGCACAACTGCTGCAGCAGCAAGTGCAACAACAAAGTCTGATCCGGAAACTCTGAACGTATACCTTGCTTCAGAACCGGCACACTTAGACCCCGCGCTTAACAGCTCCGTAGACGGTGGATGTCTTGCTGTTAACTCTTTTGAGGGTTTATATCGTTACAACTCCGAAGGCAAGCTGGAACCGGCTTGTGCTGAGGGCTGTGAAGTCTCCGAAGACGGTACAACCTACACCTTCACCATGAAGGACGGACTGAAATGGTCCAACGGCGAGCCGCTTACCGCTAAGGATTTCGAGTATTCCTGGAAGCGTGCAGCTAATCCTGAAAATGCTGCTGACTACAGCTACCTGTGTGAAGTATTCGGCGACAAGTTTTCTTATGAGAATGGTCTGGCTGACGATGCAGTTGTTGCATCCGATGACGGAAAAACTCTTACCGTACAGTTAGGCGCTGTTTGTCCTTATTTCCTTGACCTTGCCGCATTCCCGTTCTTCTTCCCGGTATATCAGAAGACCGTAGAAGCTACAAGAACAGACGAAGTTCCGACAGGTACATGGGCAAATGATGCAGGCGACGCTTTCGTATGTAACGGTGCTTACATTCTTCAGAAATGGGATCATGAATCTTCCATGGTTTATGTAAAGAACGACAATTACTGGGATGCTGATTCCGTAACTGTTAAGACTCTT
>JBGVCE010000046.1:0-10317 GCA_045226235.1 Anaerobutyricum sp. | reverse complement strand
GAATCCACTGATCGCAGAACGCTTTATGAGACTGGCGGGAACATTAGGCGCCGATGCCTGTGAGATGGATATCCCTCATTGCTATACGGTCGCGGATCATTCCAGGAGAATTGCCCTGCTTCGAACCTGCGGGTTTATGGATAACCTTGGGCGGATCGTGGATGAGGAAGATATCTTTCACAATCATCTGCTTCAAAAAAACTCCTGTCAGAGGGCATTTCTGCGAGGAGCCTTTCTTGCTTCCGGATCTGTGACGGACCCGAACAAGAATTATCATTTCGAGATAACCTGCGACAATGAAACTCTGGCGGAACTGCTGAGGCAGCAGATGGAATACTTTGGGCTGGAGGCCAAGATCGTTCGCAGAAAGAAGTACTATGTCGTATACATGAAGGAAGGCGCCATGATCTCAGATATCCTGGCGGTCATGTCGGGACATATCTCTAAGCTGAATTTTGAAAACATACGTATCTATAAAGATGTAAGAAACGTCATAAACCGAAGAGTAAACTGTGAGACGGCCAACATCAACAAGACAGTATCCGCCTCCAGAAAACAAATCGAAGATATTAAATATATACAGGATACCATTGGTTTAGGCCGATTGCCGGAACCGTTAAGGGAAGTTGCCTGTGCACGTCTGGAAGATCCCTCCGCTTCCCTGAAGGAGCTGGGGCAGAATCTGGAACACCCTGTGGGCAAATCAGGAGTGAACCACCGGCTGAGAAAGCTGAGCCAGATAGCGCAGGAGATAAGGGATAAACATCGTATATAAAACAATTAATAAGGGGAGGTCAACATGATAACAAAGTCAATGTCAGTCAAGATTCCTGCAGGTTTAGATCCTAGTACTGTCGCAATGTTTATTCAGATTGCCAGTCAGTACGAGAGCAAAATCTATGTGGAAGTTGAGCAGAAAAGGGTAAATGCGAAGAGCATTATGGGAATGATGAGCCTTGGCTTGCCAAAGGGCTCTGACCTTACCATGATCGCAGACGGAAAAGATGAGGATAAAGCGCTCATACATATTGAAAAGTATCTCAGTAATGAGCAGTAGAAGATAGAATGAAAAAGGGCCCGCGGGCCCTTTTTTCATTCTATTTTCATTCAGTCTTTTGTGGAAAGCCGTAGTAGTTATATAATAATGCCGGATCGACGGAGATCAATGTCCATTTTCCATCTTTGATACCGTAGACGATGGCCCCTGTTGCTGTGACCGGTTCCTGTTCCCGGATATATTCTTCCATGATATCCGTCAGGCTTTTCACGGAGGAGTTCTCCTCTTCCCGATCCTCCCCTTCTTCTCCAAAAAAGGAGGAGAACCAGTTTTTGATGCCGGACCACCAGCCTTCCGGGGAAGAGAGATTTTCTATGGTGGAGGACAGGTCTTCTTTTGTGTTTCTCACCGCTTCAGAATAATCGATGTTGGATGTGGTCATCGTTACGGTGCACCTGTTGTAACTTGCTTTTACATCCTTAATACTGTAACTTGCCCGGCTTAGGATCTGTTCATAGACCCGCTCATACCTTACATCGATTCCCAGTGCCTTCAACAGATCAGAGATCCCCTGGTCTTCCAGCAAAGCATCCATCTCCCTTGAGATGGATTTTTTAATGTCCGGGTTTTCAGAAAGGGGAGATGGGAGGTTCTCTTGTCCGAAAGAGGAAAAATCAAGATCATGGGCACATTGCATCAGACGCTCCGTGGTCTGCCTGCATTCCTTCTCCACTATGTTGAGATAATAATAGTAGCCGCCACAGCCGATGCATAGCAGGAGTAGCAGGATGCAAATCAGGATCAGAGCCTTTCGGCTCTTTCTTTTCGGAGTGCCTTCCACCGGAGTATAGGAGGCATTTCCCAGAGGTGTATTGCAAACAGGACACAGGCTGGTGCCTGCATCATAGGGAGTACCGCAGTTGGGGCAATTCATCTGTATCACCTCCTGAATGATCAATCGGATTGGTCTCAACGAATGGGCGCGGGTTGCGCGGCGGCATATCGTCGGTAAACAGGTTGGAATAAGTATAGAGAGAAAAAGGAGGAAAGTCAAGATGTGTCTTTTCCCGGAAATTTTTCAGATGGACAGAAAGGGTAATAACAGTTAAAATAATATTAAAGAATCATCCGGCGAAAATGGTGAAGGGATTTATTGAGGATAGGAGTGATGGTATGAAAACGGATAATCAGAAAAAACTTTTAAAAGAAGCTCTCTTCTCAGGGCTTACCAACCTTCTGGTAATTATTTGTGCCATTCTTTTTTTCTTTTTCATCTATAAGTTTAAGGATATCCTTTCATTTCTGAGTCGGATTTTTTCTATTCTGACCCCCATCACGCTGGGCGTGATCTTTGCCTACCTGGTCAATCCCATTGAAGTATTTTTTGAGTCTAAACTCATGAGATTCTGGGAGATAAGAAGCGGTAAAAAACTGAAAAAAGGTTTCTGGATCCGCCTCTTATCAATCATCCTGACCATTGTTCTGGTGGGTGGAATCATCTATCTGCTTGTATACCTGGCAGTGCCGGAGATCTATTCCAGTATCACCAGGATCATATATGCAGTTCCGGGCCAGATGACTAAGTATTATAATATCCTGGCAGATATGGCCAAGGATAATTCCTGGCTCAGGGAGATGCTGGATAAGGCCTACACCAGTCTCATGGATTTTGTGACGGGCTGGGTCAGAAATGATATGTTTTCCCAGATTACTGTAATCATCAACGGTGTTTTTGGAGTGGTGGGAGCCGTATCGAATCTCTTGATCGGCTGCATCGTAGCCGTATATGTTCTGATGAGCAAAGAAACCTTCCTCCGGCAGTTTAACCTGCTTCTACGTGCCTTTTTCAGCAATGAGGCAGCGGCGAAGATCAAGGAGATTATCCATGAGACGGACAGGATTTTCGGAGGGTTTATCAGCGGCAAGATACTGGATTCATTTATCATCGGAATCCTTTACTTCATCGGAGCATCTATCCTCAGGCTTCCTTATACCGTTCTGGTCAGCGTGATCATCGGGGTTACCAACGTCATTCCTGTGTTTGGTCCTTACATCGGAGCCATTCCCAGTGCCATCCTGATTCTTCTGGACAGTCCGGCAAAGGGTCTGATTTTCATCATTTATATCATTATACTGCAACAGTTTGACGGGAACATTCTCGGACCAAAGATCCTGGGGGATTCTACAGGTCTTTCTCCATTCTGGGTTATTTTTGCCATCGTTTTAGGCAGTGGTTTGTTTGGAGTCATCGGCATGATTATCGGAGTTCCTGCGTTTGCCGTTGTCTACTACCTTATGAAGAGATATATTTATTACCGTTTAAATAAAAGGCTTGCCGCGGAGGCAGACGAGGAAAGGGGGGTGAATGATGAGAAATGAGATAGCAAAAATCATCAAACGTGACCGGGTTATGGAACTGGTCTACGGCAATAACCCCTGTCCGAAAGATATCCTGGGCCGTCATCCGGTCGGTAACGGACAGGTGATATCCGCCTATCATCCGGATGCCACACAGATGACTCTCATCGATGACAGAGGAAGGCGATATGAGATGGATCCGGTGGAACAGCTCCCTCTCTTTGCCCTTTATATTCCTGACCGGAAGCTGCTGGATTATAAGATTGATATGTTCTTCCCCGATGGCAATCATTATATATCCGAGGATCCCTACAGTTTTCCTTCCATGATTTCCGAGCGGGAAGAAAAACTATTTACCCAGGGAGTATGGACGGACTGCTATCAGAAGCTGGGAGCACATTCCATGACGATCCGGGGGGTGAAGGGAGTTTATTTTGCTGTCTGGGCGCCAAACGCCAGGCGAGTGAGTGTGGTCGGAGATTTCAATTATTGGAACGGAATGATCTACCCTATGCACCGTCTTGCCCATTCCGGTATTTTTGAATTATTCCTTCCCGGAGTTACGGAAAAGCAATTATATCGTTTTGAGGTAAAAACATGGAATCAGGGTATTTTTCAGAAGGTAGATCCTTTTGGAAGAATCAATCTGAATGGGTACCCTGATGCATCTATAATATTGAATATGAAAGCAACCCACTGGAGTGACGATCAGTGGATGAAAAAGCGCAGGTATATCGATTGGAAACAAAGTCCTTTTTCAGTGTGTGACAGAGAGCTGAACGACAGTTTTCAGGAGGAGTTTCTGGAGTACGGATGTTTCACTCATGTACTGCTTAAGGGCCCGGATTTTTGCTATGGTATGAGGGGGAGAATCCGGGAGTGGATCAATTCCCTCCACAGGCGGGGAATCGGTGTTCTGTTGAGGATTTCTCTCGGATGGTTTCCTGATGAGGAAAATGGGCTGAAATGTTTTGACGGGACTTTTCTCTTCGATCATCCTGATGAAAGAATCCGGCTCGATAAAGAGAGGAATATGATACGTTTCCGGCATGACAAGAATGAAGTGATCAATTACCTCACTTCCTATCTCATTTTCTGGATCAGAGAGTACCATGTGGATGGTTTCCTGCTGGAAGATATGACGGATATGCTCTACCCTATGTCAGGTGATCAGCTAGACAGGTGCCGGAGGGAGTATGAGCATTTTCAGGCTGACGCAGAGAAGTTTTTGAAGCATGTGATCGCCGCCGTTAAAAAAGAAGATTTTAGTGTCCTGCTGATCGGGGATGAGACGCATGAGGTGGATCTTAGGTACATGGAACTTATCTCTCAGATCGCTCCATTCGATGCTTATATTAATTACAGCATTCCGGATAATCTGGGAAAATATATCAGTAATTACCGGGAAAGGCCGGGGGAGGAGTACCACAGACTATCCCTGCCGCTTATGAAAAACGGGCTGGAAAACAGTCTGCTGAACCTTGCATATGATGAAGATGAGGGGGCAGACCGGTCATTTCTTGACAAGGTTACCGCAAATGAATATGATAGATTATCATGGAAAAAACTGATGATCGGATATATGCTTGGTATACCCGGGAGCAAGCGATGGTCCTGGAAGAAGCTGGAATCCGCACCTGTCCAGCAGTACCTTAAGCATATACTGCAGATTTATATGGAGCATGACTGTATGTATCGCCAGCAGTCATCCAGATCCTCTTTTTCCTGGATCAATGGAATGGACTCCCGCTATAAAGTGCTGAGCTTTATACGGCGTTCATTCGGCGGAGGCAAGAATCTTCTCTTCCTGTGCAATTTCTCGGAAAACAAGGTGGTGGGATATCGCGTGGGCGTTCCGAAAGCCGGGGTTTACCGGATGCTGATTAACTCTGACTGGGAAGAATTTGGCGGTTCCTTAAAAAAGGATGAGGTGGTCCTGGAAGCAACAACACAGGAGTGGGATCTGCAGCCTTATTCCCTTAGGGTGTCTGTCCTCGGTTTATCCGTGGTCATATTTGAATACTGATGGGAACTGATTGAGCATTCTAAAAGAAGAATAAAATAGAAAGAGGTATATGAAAATGAAAGACGATTGTATTTTTTGTAAGATAGCTGCAGGGAAGATTCCTTCTTCCACCATCTATGAGGACAGTCATTTCAGAGTATTTCTGGATATCAATCCGGTGACGAAGGGACATTGTCTCATCGTGCCGAAAGAGCATTTTGCCAACATCTATGATCTGGATGCAGAGACGGCAGGCAAGGTTTTCGTCCTGGCTACCCTCATATCAAGGGCTCTGAAAAAAGTATTAAAGTGTGATGGCTTAAATGTGATCCAGAACAATGAAATACTGGCCGGCCAGTCTCTATTCCATTTTCATATGCACCTGATCCCCCGTTATAAAGGGGATGGACTGAGCTTCCTGGCTGATCAGGAGCCGGGAGACATGGAAGAAATCGGGAGGATCAGAGATCTCCTGAGAAAAGAATTACAGTAAAGAGGAAGGATAGAGTATGGGCAAGATCGATTTTAAACCGGGTAATATGTTATATCCGCTCCCGGCAGTTCTGGTTACCAGCAGAGGCCGTGACGGGAAGGATAATATCATAACGGTCGCCTGGACCGGCACCGTATGCACCAATCCGCCCATGCTCTATATTTCTGTCCGTCCGGAGCGGTATTCCTATCAGGCATTGAAGGAAACAGGGGAGTTCGTCGTAAACCTCACCACTGAAGACATGGCAAGAGAGACGGATTTCTGCGGTGTGAGATCCGGCCGGGACATGGATAAATTTGAGAGGACCGGCCTGCACAAGGGTGAGGCTTCCATCGTGAACGCCCCGATCATTCTGGAGAGTCCGGTTAATATCGAGTGCAGGGTCAGAGAAGAAATTCCTCTGGGTTCCCACAGTATGTTCCTTGCTGATGTGGTGCATGTGACGGTGGAGGATGAGTACATGGATCAGAGGGGGACCTTCCATCTGGAACAGGCAAATCCCATCGTATATTCCCATGGAACATACCACTCCATCGGCAAAGGATTGGGAACTTTTGGGTATTCGGTCCGAAAACAGAGAAAAAAAAGAAAAAACAAAACAAAAAATTAGAATTATTAGCACTATTTTTCTGATGAAATCAGAATTATCAATTTACAAAAAGACTTTCCCTTGCTATAATAAATTAGTTTGATATCTTTTTTGGTGTGTTTGATTACCGGACCTATTATGGTCAGATGATCCGGTGTGATGAGGAGTTCATTTTTTGTTCGGAGATCTTAGGATTTTCCGGACCTGTTATATCAGTTTACCAGTTTCGGAAACTTCTTATCACTATGTTTGATATAGATTTTGAGGTGAATAATGGAACGTTATATTATAAAAGGCGGAAAGCCACTGGTGGGAGAAGTGGTGATTGGGGGAGCGAAAAATGCAGCCCTCGGAATACTTGCAGCTGCAGTTATGACTGACGGTACCTGTACCATTGATAATATGCCGAACGTGCGGGATATTAATGTCCTTCTGCAGGCAATTCAGGAGATCGGGGCCAACGTGAATCGTAAAGGTCCTAATGAAGTGGAGATCAGCGGGAAAGGGATCAATCCCGAGGACCTCTCCGTTGACAATGATTTTATTCGGAAAATCAGAGCCGGTTATTATCTGATCGGTGCTCTTTTAGGAAAATATAAAAAGGCAAAGGTAGTGCTTCCCGGAGGGTGTGAGATCGGTGCCCGCCCCATCGACCAGCATATCAAGGGCTTCCGTGCTCTTGGGGCTAAGGTCGTAATCGAGCAGGGTATGATCATAGCAGAAGCAGAAGAACTCAGGGGAAATCACATCTACCTGGATGTGGTTTCCGTGGGGGCCACCATCAATATCATGATCGCGGCTTCCATGGCTGTGGGTAATACCATTATCGAGAATGCAGCCAAGGAGCCCCACATCGTTGACGTGGCCAACTTTCTTAACAGTATGGGCGCAAATATCAAAGGCGCCGGCACGGATGTAATCCGTATCAGAGGTGTGGAATCTTTCCACAATACAGAGTATTCTATCATTCCGGATCAGATCGAGGCAGGCACATTTATGATGGCAGCCGCTGCCACCAGGGGTGATGTTATCGTCAGAAATATTATCCCGAAGCATATGGAAGCAATCTCCGCCAAACTTCTTGAGATTGGCGCAGAGGTAACTGAGTCGGATGATGCCATCCGTGTCAAGGCTGACCACCGGCTCAAACATACCCAGATCAAAACGCTGCCGTACCCGGGATTCCCTACGGATATGCAGCCCCAGATGGCAATTACCCTGGGTCTGTCCACAGGGACCAGTATGATCGTGGAGAGCATCTTCGAGAACCGTTTCCGCTATGTGGAGGAACTCCGCAAGATGGGATCGAATTTCAAGATCCTGGATGGAAGTACCGCCATCATAACAGGGGTTGAGAAGTATGTGGGAGCGGAGCTGGATGCCCCGGACCTGCGTGCGGGAGCTGCCCTGGTAATTGCAGGTCTGGCGGCGGATGGTTACACTACCATTAATCAGATCGGTTTTATCCAGAGAGGATATGAGAGGTTTGAAGAGAAACTCCAGGGACTGGGAGGACGCATTAAGAAGGTGGACTCCGATGAGGAAGTGAACCGCTTCATTTTCAGCAACGGAAACATGTGATATTCAGAACAGATGGAGATACAGAAATGGAAAGAAGATTATTTACTTCAGAATCCGTGACAGAAGGACATCCTGATAAGATGTGCGACCAGGTGTCCGACGCGATTCTGGATGCTTTGATGGAAGCAGATCCCATGAGCCGTGTGGCTTGTGAAACCGCTATGACTACCGGTCTTGTGCTTGTCATGGGAGAGGTTACCACCAACGCTTATGTCGATATACAAAAGATCGTGCGTGACACGGTTACAGAGATCGGATATACCCGCGGCAAATACGGGTTTGACGCGGAGACCTGCGGTGTGCTGGTTTCTCTTGACGAGCAGTCGGAGGATATCGCCCTGGGTGTCAATAAAGCCCTGGAGGCAAAAGAGCAGGAAGTATCCGATGAGGAGATTGAAGCCATAGGTGCCGGGGACCAGGGGATGATGTTCGGTTTTGCCGTCAATGAGACGGAGGACTATATGCCTTATCCTATTTCCCTTGCCCACAGACTGGCACTGCAGCTCTCCAAGGTCCGCAAGGATGGAACCCTTTCCTACCTGCGTCCGGATGGCAAGACCCAGGTTACGGTGGAATACGATGAGAATGACCGCCCCATAGCTATCGATACGGTGGTTCTCTCTACCCAGCACGATCCGGATGTGACACAGGAGAAGATAAAGGAAGACATCAGAAAATATGTATTTGATCCTGTGCTTCCTAAAGATATGGTTAGTGAAAAAACAAAATTCTTTATAAACCCCACCGGCAGATTCGTAATCGGAGGACCCCATGGAGACAGTGGTCTTACCGGACGAAAGATCATCGTGGATACCTACGGCGGTTACGCCCGCCACGGCGGCGGCGCCTTTTCCGGAAAGGACTGCACCAAGGTGGACCGGTCGGCAGCCTATGCGGCAAGATATGTGGCTAAAAACATAGTGGCAGCCGGTATAGCGGACAAATGCGAGATTCAGTTATCCTACGCTATCGGAGTTGCCCACCCCACATCAATCATGGTGGATACCTTTGGGACCGGGAAGCTTTCTGAGGCAGTTATCGTCAATATGATCCGTGAGAATTTTGATCTGCGTCCGGCCGGGATTATCGAGATGCTTGATCTGCGGAGACCTATCTATAAACAAACCGCAGCTTACGGACACTTCGGGAGAAGTGATCTGGATCTTCCCTGGGAGAGACTTGATAAAGTGGAAGCCCTGAAAAAATATCTGTAAAGGGCAGGTCTGATCGTATATAACGAAAAAGGAAGAAGTACTTATTATGTCAGTTACTGGTATGAGAAGTACTTCTTATTCATATCATACACAGGAGTATATCTATGTTAAAAGGAAAAGTTGTCGTTCTTGGAGTGACAGGAAGTATAGCTGCCTATAAGATTGCCAACCTTGCCAGCATGCTGGTAAAACAGCACTGTCAGGTTCATGTGATCATGACGCAGAATGCAACGAATTTTATCAATCCCATCACCTTTGAAACCCTGACGGGAAACAAATGTCTGGTGGATACCTTTGACCGTAATTTTCAGTTTCACGTAGCCCATGTATCGCTGGCCCAAAAAGCGGACGTGATCCTGGTGGCGCCGGCATCTGCCAATGTGATTGGTAAGGTGGCAGGAGGGATCGCCGATGACATGCTCACCACCACCATCATGGCATGCCCCGGAAAGGTAATGTTCTCCCCGGCAATGAATGTAAATATGTATCAGAATCCGATCCTTCAGCGGAATCTGGAAACCTTGAAGGAATTCGGTTACGAGATTATTGACCCGGCAGTGGGATATCTTGCCTGTGGTGACACAGGTTCCGGTAAGATGCCTGAGCCGGAAACACTCATGGAATATATCCTGAAGGAGATTGCCTGTGAGCAAGATCTGAGAGGGAAAAGGATTATGGTTACTGCCGGTCCTACCAGGGAGTCCATCGATCCGGTGCGCTACATCACCAACCACTCCACCGGTAAGATGGGTTATGCAATCGCCAAAAGGGCCATGCTCCGCGGCGCAGATGTCACACTGATCTCAGGACCTACCCAGCTGAAGGATGTCCCGTTTATCAGGAAGATTGATATCGTCACTGCCCAGGATATGTTTGAGGCGGTGAGGGATAACCTAGAGGGGCAGGATTTTCTGGTGAAGGCGGCAGCGGTGGCAGATTATACCCCCTCCACAGTAAGTGACGAGAAAGTGAAAAAGAAAGACGGGGATATGGTGATCGAGTTAAAACGTACCCAGGATATCCTCGGTTATGTGGCAGAACATAAAAAGGAGGGGCAGATCATCTGCGGATTCTCCATGG
>JBGVCE010000045.1:0-5743 GCA_045226235.1 Anaerobutyricum sp. | reverse complement strand
GGAGGAGGATAAGATGGATAACCTCTTCGAAGAAGCCACATTCGTCCGTGAAACTTTCCTGGAAAATGAAGAGGTGCTCAAGCTTTTTAATCACCCTAAGATCAGAAAAGACGAAAAAGAAGACTTCATAGAGAAAGTATTTGAAGGCAATGTATCGGAAGACATGGTGGGCTTTCTGCATATTATCGTGGCAAAAGACCGCTATAATGAGATCCTTCCCATCTTTGACTACTTTATCCACAGGGTGAAAGAGTACAAAGGAATCGGCACTGCCCGGGTTACATCGGCAGTGGAATTAACCGACAGCCAGCGTACCGCCATCGAGAAAAAACTCCTGGACACCACCAGATATAATACATTTGAGATGGATTATAAAGTGGATCCGGCCATCCTCGGAGGATTGATCATCCGAATCGAGGACCGGGTGGTGGACAGCAGTTTAAAAACTCAGCTTGATAAGATGACGAAGGAATTGACACAGATCCGAATCTAATTCATGGCATATTTTAAGAGCATCGGTAGGCCTAAACCATGGGAAAAGGTAACGAATCGATATTCCATGGCACTATTTTGGGGGCACCGATGAACCGAAACCATGAAAACAGGTAACGGATCGATATTCCATGGCACTATTTTGGAAGTGCCCAGGGACCTAAACCATGGGAAAAGATAACGAATCGATATTTCATGGCACTATTTCGGAGGTGTTCATGAATTGGAACCATGGAATAAGGTAATGCAATGTTATCCCATGGCAACAAGCCGGAGGCACCGGAAAACAGGAGCCATGGAAAAGATAACATAGCGATAACCCATGGCAATAAGCCGGAGGCACCGGAAAACAGGAGCCATGGAAAAGATAACATAGCGATATTCCATGGCAACAAGCTGTGAGGCACCTGGAAATCAAAGCCATGGGAGAAGAGAAAGAAGGTGTAGAACGCTCCATGAATTTAAGACCGGAAGAAATCAGTTCTGTTATCAAAGAACAGATTAAGAATTATACAGCAAAACTGGAAACCTCGGATGTGGGAACCGTCATCCAGGTGGCGGACGGTATTGCGCGTATTCATGGTCTGGAAAGTGCAATGCAGGGCGAGCTGTTAGAATTCCCCGGGGAAGTGTACGGTATGGTACTGAACCTGGAGGAGGACAATGTGGGAGCCGTGTTGCTTGGAGACCATAAAAACATCAATGAAGGCGACACCGTGAAGACCACGGGCCGGGTGGTGGTAGTTCCTGTGGGGGATGCCATGACCGGACGTGTGGTTAACGCCCTGGGACAGCCCATTGATGGAAAGGGCCCCATCGAGACCACCAATACCCGCCCCATCGAGAGAGTGGCTCATGGCGTAATCGACCGCCAGCCGGTAGACACCCCGGTGCAGACCGGTATCAAGGCCATCGACTCCATGATCCCCATCGGTAGAGGTCAGCGTGAGCTGATCATCGGAGACCGTCAGACAGGAAAGACGGCCATCGCAGTGGATACCATCATCAACCAGAAAGGCCAGAATATGCATTGTATCTATGTGGCCATCGGTCAGAAGGCATCCACCGTTGCAACTATTGTTAAGACACTTAACGAATACGGAGCTATGGATTATACCACCGTTGTGGCTTCCACAGCCAGTGAGCTGGCTCCGCTCCAATATATCGCACCCTATGCGGGATGTGCCATCGGGGAAGAATGGATGGAGAAAGGCGAGGACGTGCTGGTCATCTACGATGACCTGAGTAAGCACGCTACTGCCTACCGTACCCTGTCCCTGCTGCTTCGCCGTCCGCCGGGACGTGAAGCTTACCCCGGGGATGTATTCTACCTGCATTCCAGGCTGCTGGAACGTGCTTCCCGCCTCTCCGATGACCTGGGTGGAGGGTCCCTGACCGCCATTCCGATCATCGAGACTCAGGCCGGGGACGTATCGGCATACATCCCTACCAATGTAATTTCCATCACAGATGGGCAGATCTATCTGGAGACAGAGGCCTTTAATGCCGGCTTCCGCCCGGCCATCAATGCCGGTCTTTCCGTTTCCCGTGTAGGAGGCTCTGCTCAGATTAAGGCCATGAAGAAGATCGCAGGTCCCATCCGTACGGAACTGGCTCAGTACAGGGAGCTTGCCTCCTTCGCTCAGTTCGGCTCCGAGCTGGACGAGGATACCAAGGCCAGGCTGGCCCAGGGCGAGCGTATCCGTGAAGTCCTGAAACAGCCTCAGTACAAGCCCCTGTCTGTCGAGAAGCAGATTATTACGATCTACGCACTGACCAAAAAATACCTCATTGACATTCCGGTTAACCGCATCCTGGAATTCGAGAACGGGCTTCTGGAATTCGTGGATACCAAATATCCGGAGATCTATGCATCCATCCGTGACACCAAAGAGATCACAGAGGAGAACGATGAGAAGATCAGGAACGCCATTGATGAGTTCAAGGCCCAGTTTTAAGGTGGTGAACGCGCATGGCATCAATGAGAGATATAAAGAGGCGTAAAGACAGTATTCAAAGCACGCAGCAGATCACCAAGGCCATGAAGCTGGTTTCCACGGTGAAGCTGCAGAGGGCCAAAACCAGAGCCGAGAATGCCAAGCCATACTTTGAGAAAACCCTGGAGACCATCCAGTCCATCCTGTCTAAGACAGAGAAGGTGGAACATCCATATCTGACCGCAAATGGATCGGATAAGAAGGGGGTTATCGTGATCACCTCCAACCGTGGTCTGGCAGGGGGCTACAACAACAATGTGGTGAAGCAGATTCCCGACAGGGGCATGGATCCTAAGGATACCCTGATCTATGGCGTTGGCCGCAAGGGGATTGAATATCTTGCCCGCAGGAACTATGAGATCGCTGCTGACGATTCTGATATGATCAATGAACCCCTTTTCTCCGATGCAGCCAGGCTGGGAGAAAAGGTTCTGAAGGCCTACAGCCAGGGGGAGATCGGGGAGATCTACCTTGCCTATACTTCCTTTAAGAACACGGTGGTGCACAATCCAAAACTGATCCGTCTCCTTCCTGTGGACACCTCCCAGACGGAGGATACCCTGAATATGGAACCGGTGTCCGTCGAAGGGGGAACAGGGTCTGCGACAGCCTCGGCTGCCACAGGTGCAGATCCGGCCCCGGATACGGCGGCAGCCCCGGCAGGAGCTTCCCCATCAGCTAAGACGGCTCCCATGAATTATGAGCCGGATGTAGAGGAAGCCCTTGACCTGATCGTTCCCAGATACATTAACAGTGTCATCTACGGGGCCTTTATGGAGGCGGTGGCCAGCGAGAACGGTGCCCGTATGCAGGCTATGGATGCGGCCACCAGCAACGCGGAAGAGATGATTGATAAACTGTCCCTGGCATACAACCGGGCAAGACAGGGTGCCATCACCCAGGAACTGACCGAGATCATTTCCGGTGCCGAGGCACTGAAATAGAACAGAAGCATTTAATGAAGATTAGTTAAAAGGAGTAAATAGATGGCAGCACAAAATACAGGTAAAATTACCCAGGTTATCGGTGCCGTTTTGGACATGAAGTTTAGCCAGGGGGTTCTTCCGGAGATTAATGATGCCGTTGAGATTCGAAGACAGGATGGTTCCAGACTGGTGGCGGAAGTGGCACAGCATCTCGGAGATGACACCGTAAGATGCATCGCCATGGGATCCACAGACGGTCTGGTAAGAGGCATGGAGGTTACCGCTACTGGCGGACCCATATCCGTGCCGGTGGGGGAAGCAACCCTTGGACGTATCTTTAACGTACTGGGTGAACCCATCGACAACAAACCCCTGGAAGAAGGCGTGGAGCGTCTGCCTATCCACAGAAAGGCTCCAACCTTCGCAGAACAATCCACCGAAACAGAGATCTTTGAGACCGGTATCAAAGTCGTTGACCTGCTCTGCCCCTACCAGAAGGGTGGTAAGATCGGACTCTTCGGCGGTGCCGGCGTAGGAAAAACCGTACTGATCCAGGAGCTGATCCGTAATATCGCCACAGAGCACGGCGGATACTCCGTATTCACCGGTGTAGGCGAGAGGACTCGTGAAGGAAATGACCTATACCGAGAGATGACAGAATCCGGAGTTATCGAAAAGACAGCCATGGTATTTGGCCAGATGAACGAGCCGCCGGGAGCCCGTATGAGAGTGGGACTCTCCGGACTTACCATCGCCGAGAACTTCCGTGATGAAGGAGGAAAGGACGTCCTTCTCTTCATCGATAACATTTTCCGTTTCACCCAGGCAGGATCCGAGGTATCCGCCCTTCTTGGCCGTGTGCCCAGCGCCGTAGGTTACCAGCCTACCCTGCAGACAGAGATGGGCGCTCTTCAGGAGCGTATCACATCCACCAAGAACGGCTCCATCACCTCCGTCCAGGCTGTATACGTGCCGGCGGACGACCTGACTGACCCGGCTCCGGCCACCACATTTGCCCATCTGGATGCTACCACCGTACTTTCCCGTTCCATCGTAGAACAGGGAATCTATCCGGCTGTGGATCCTCTGGAGTCCACCTCCCGCATCCTGGATCCCCAGGTAGTAGGAGAGGAGCACTACAAAGTGGCCCGTGGCGTGCAGGAGATTCTCCAGCGCTACAAAGAGCTCCAGGATATCATCGCCATCCTTGGTATGGATGAGCTCTCCGAGGACGAGAAGATCCTGGTGGCAAGAGCCCGTAAGGTCCAGAGATTCCTCTCACAGCCCTTCTTCGTGGCTGAGCAGTTTACCGGAACCAACGGCCGTTATGTACAGCTGGCAGATACTATCCAGGGATTCAAGGACCTCCTGGCCGGTAAATACGATGACATTCCGGAAGGTATGTTCCTGAATGCCGGCAGCATGGCTGACGTACTGGAAAGATATAATAAATAGGTGGTGATTCCATGGCAGATAAAAAATTCAGACTGGAAGTCATCGCCCCGGACCGGATCTTTTATTCCGATGAAGTAGATATGGTGGAGTACAATACCACCGAGGGAGAGGTGGGGGTCTATGCCAATCATATCCCCATGACCCAGATCATCGCCCCAGGGGAGATGATCATCACGGAATCGGAGAGTTCCAAAAAGCATGCGGCCCTGCACACCGGCTTCGTTGAGATAGAGGAGCACAAGGTAACCATCCTCACCGAGGCGGTAGAATGGCCGGAAGACATCGATGTCAAACGTGCAGAAGAAGCAAAGATCCGCGCAGAACGCCGGCTGTCCAATACCAGTGGAGAGCGTGATATCCTCCGTGCGGAACTTGCCCTCAAGAGGGCTCTGCTCAGACTCAGTATGGCAAAGAGGTATAGCAGTTGACGATTCCGGATACCATTGGATGTTGACAACAAACTATATTATTAGTATACTGAACATAGTAAGAGGAGCACTGCAACAAGCGGTTAGTCTCAGCTAGCTAGATTGAAGGTTAATTCCTAACAACCGTCACTGGGCAGAGTGATATGATCCCTCTAAAGTAGACAAAGAAGAAATCTAAATCTACTTGGAGGGATTTTTAATGTCCAAAAGAGAAAAGTGTACCTTTGAAGATAAAATTAAGGCTGTTGAGGATTATCTCAACGGGAAAAGAACACAGACGCAGATTGCAAAAGATCTCGGGTTAGGTAAACGTGGTCGATCTACCGTTGGAATATGGGTACGGATATACAAAGAGGCTGGGCCCGATGCATTACTCCCCTCACTTTCAAAAAACACCTATTCCAAGGAATTTAAAGAACAAGTTGTCCAGGAATATCTGAACGGC
>JBGVCE010000044.1:0-3022 GCA_045226235.1 Anaerobutyricum sp. | reverse complement strand
GAGTTTGAGAAGTCCGTCGGAAAAGGTGTGGCTGCTTATCTGGATTATCATCCGGAGGTGCTCCAGAGGCTGGAAAGAGAACAGCAGGAGAAGAAGCGCTCCCAGACCAGGAAGCGGGCGGAGGACAGCCGCAGAAGGCGGGAGGAAGTCAAGGAGCAGGAGAAGAAACAGATTTACGAGATGGATTATGAGCAGATACCCACAAGCAAGATTGACCGTGACCGTCTGCAGCAGGTGAAAAAGGAGATGGACAGCATGTCCGGATTGCTGCATGAGGGAAAGATCGGATACGATGAAGATTAGGAAAGAGGGGGAATCTATGATAGATAAGAAGGTTGCGGAGAGCATTTTACATACGCTGGAGGGTGGTATGGTTCCGGAAAACGGGCTGCCCTACATCGCCGTAGGCCGGAAAGAAGAGGTGGAAGTGATTACCAGAGATATGGATCGGATCGCTCAGGGATATTCCACCTTCCGTCTTCTGGAAGGAGCCTATGGAACCGGGAAGAGCTTTATGGCTCAGCTTATCAAAAATGAAGCCCTTTTGCGGGAGTTTCTGGTGATGGATTGTGAGCTGGCTGCTGAGCGGAAGCTATGCGGGTCCAAGAAAGAGGGTCTGGAGACCTACCGGGTACTTATGTCCCGATTATCCTCCAGAAGCCATCCCAACGGGAATGCCCTGGAACATGTGCTGGAAAAATATATTGAGAAGCTGACAGCCATAGAAGAAGGCCAGGGAGACGGGGATAAGGAAAAAGAGTGGTCGGTCCAGGTGAAAAAAGAGATTCAGCAGATGCCCCATGGCTATGACTTTTACGAAGCGCTTACTGCCTATGTGGAGGCTTGCCGGAAGGGAGATCCGGACCGCAAGGATAACCTTTTGCGCTGGTTCCGGGGAGAGTATGCCAACAAGACAGCTTCCAGGAAAGCCTGCGGCATCCCGGTTGTGATCGAGGATGAGAACTGGTTCTCTTATCTGAAGATCTGGGCGGTCTTCTTTAAGGAGATTGGATATACCGGTTTGTATGTCATCCTGGATGAGCTGACCCAGATTACCAGAAATATCGTGAATTCCACCACCAGAGAGCACAATTTTGAACGCTTGCTCTCCATGTATAATGATTGTTACGGCAAGGTTGCCAGAAGTATGGGAATCATCCTTTGCGGCATTCCTTCCTCCATCCATGACAGCAGACGAGGCATTTTCTCCTATGAAGCGTTAAAGAGCCGGCTGGATGTTTCCTCCCTACAGGGGGATGAGATCCTGGGAACTCCCATCATCAAACTATCCATGCTGACTCCCGAGGAGTTTGCCGTGCTGCTGGAGCGGGTGGAATCTCTACACGCCATGCTCCATGGCAAAGAGTTTTATTTTACCGAAGAAGAAAGAATCCAGTTCGTGGATTATGAATATCGCAGGATCGGTGCCGTCAACCACCTGACTCCGAGAGAATTCCTTAGGGATTTCCTAACCATACTCAACCTAAAGGCTGAGAAACGTCAGGAGGATACCATGGAGGACTTCCTCTACAAGGGCACCGGCCTGGAGACTACTCCATCAATGATCGGCCAGGAAGACCTGGATGATCTGGAGGAAGAAGAAACCCTGAAATACGAAGGCTTTACTTTATAAGTAATCAGGGGGTCTGACCCCCCTGATTACTATTGAGGGACAGTTATGGCTATGACAGAACAGGAGGCTTATGACAGCCTTGCGGGTTTTATACAGGATTATATCTATGAGAAGAAATGGGAACACCTGAATCCTCTGCAGATTGCTGCCATAGAGGCCTTGCAGGAGATGGATCACAACCTTCTGCTTATGGCCGGAACGGCCCAGGGAAAGACGGAGGCGGCTTTTTTGCCGGCCATCAGCAGGATCAGCGGGGAGGCCTCCGGCATCGGAATCCTATATATCAGTCCCCTGAAAGCTTTGATCAATGACCAGTTTATCCGGATCGAGGATATGCTACGGGGGCAGGATATCGCCATTACCAAATGGCATGGGGATTCTTCGGTTTACCGGAAGGAGAAGCTGATGGAGGACCCCAAAGGGATTCTACAGATGACGCCGGAATCCCTGGAGGCTATGTTCTGCTGCCATGCGGAGCGAATCAGGCCCTTGTTTGCCAATCTTGCCTTTGTGGTGATCGATGAGATTCATTTCTTTATCAATGACCAAAGGGGGATTCAGCTGATGGCCCTGCTGGAGAGGATCTCCCGGCTGGCCGGATGTCAACCCATCCGCATCGGCCTATCTGCCACCATATCAAACCCGGAAACAGCAGTTGATTTTCTGAATACCGGAAGTCCCTATGAGGGAAAGGTTCTCTCCTATAAGGCAGGGAAACATCACGTGACCTGCTCGGTGACCGCCACCAGGATCGGTAAGGTGGAATATCCGGAGCGCTATTTTAAGAAGATACTGAAACATACCAAAGGAAAGAGAAGCCTGCTTTTCACCCATTCCAGAATGCAGTGCGAGAAGATC
This sequence comes from Anaerobutyricum sp., assembly GCA_045226235.1. Classification (GTDB taxonomy): domain Bacteria; phylum Bacillota; class Clostridia; order Lachnospirales; family Lachnospiraceae; genus Anaerobutyricum. The sequence continues at coordinate 531 of JBGVCE010000044.1, read as the reverse complement.
ATATCCGGAGTCCGGGAGATGGCATTGGCTTATCATCTGCCGGATATCTACCATGTCCACCACGGAAGCATCTCCAAGAGCAGCCGGGAGGAGACGGAGAAAATCATGAAGCAGGAGTCCGGACCGATCCTTACGGGGACCACCCTGACCCTGGAGCTGGGGATCGATATCGGGGATCTGGACCAGGTAATCCAGGCCACCGACCCGCCCTCCATTTCCAGTATGGTACAGAGGCTGGGAAGGAGTGGAAGGAGAACCGGACGGTCTGCCATCTCATTTCAGCTGAGACACCGGGAGGATAAAGGGGACCTGAAGAAGCTGGATCTGTCCGTAGTTCGATCCATCGCCATGATTGAGCTCTATTTCCGGAGCCACCATATGGAAGAAAACCGGATGCCCCGGTATCCCTTCCGTTTTCTTCTTCACACCATCCTATCCCTGATCTGTGAGAAGGGATGCCTGCAGCCCCATCAGCTGGCTGCCTATGTGCTGAGTATGGCGGTATTTGAAAATATCACCCAGGAACAGCTG
>JBGVCE010000043.1:0-2653 GCA_045226235.1 Anaerobutyricum sp. | reverse complement strand
AAAATGGTATGGCCTGGGATGGCGGTAATCGCCCTTGCCAGTGCCGTTGCCAATCCGCCGTCAAACACATACATAAGGTTCTCAAAGGCCGCAAATCCTATAGCAGCAGCTACAGAATAGACAATCCCGTCAAAGGTATAATTGAATTCCGGGTTTCTCCACACACTCAATTTACATGCCTGCATCTTGAAAAACTCTTCCACCAGGGCTACTCCGATCATATTTTCCAGCAGAAGTCCTAGGATCGTAGTATCCGGGACGGCTCTGTTCAGGATTCCGATCAGCACACCTTCCACGATCATAGTCGGGAAGATTGAGATAACTCCAAAAAGAAGGGTCCTAAACACCAGCCCGACAGGTTCTCTCTCCACCTTATCCTGCCTGTAGATATATCGCATGAGATAAAAAGGCGGAAGCAGGGCTGCAAGACTAAGTAAAAACATAATTTCTCCTTTCTGATATGCCATAAACTCCTGTGTTTATGTATCTGCATTTATTATGCTTATCTTGTCACACTTTATTAAGTATATCATAAGAAATGAATAATGCAATTCCTGGCAAATCAGTCCTTGTGATTTTATACAAAATGTGTAAGAATAGTATAGTAAGTTTATAGTAGATTGGAGTTTAATATATGATTAAAATGTGGGATGTTACTATCCCGGAACTGACCGGATTTGCCAAACGCCTGGCCTACCTTTATCTTCCCGAATCCTATGGGGACGACCCGGAGCGCAGGTATCCGGTTTTGTACATGTTTGACGGACACAATGTTTTTTTCGACAGCCATGCCACATACGGAAAAAGTTGGGGCATGAAAGAATACATGGAGGAGACACAGACTCAGGTCATCATCGTTGCGGTAGAGTGCAACCATGGCATACACAATGACCGCTTATGTGAATATGCCCCCTACTCTTTTAATGATCCCGATTTTGGTCCCGTGGAAGGGCGTGGAGATATCTATATGAAATGGTTGATCCGGGATCTGAAGCCCATGATCGATGATACCTATCTCACGCTTCCGGACCGGGAGCACACTATGATAGCCGGTAGTTCTATGGGGGGACTGATGAGTTTATACGCCGTGTTGAAGTATAATCACATCTTCTCAAGGGCGGCTTGTCTGTCCGCATCCATTCATTTCTGCCCATCAGACATCAACCGCCTGATAAAACGGGCAGATCTTGACCCTGATACCATTATCTATATGGATTTCGGGTCGGAAGAAATGAATTATTTTAAAGAAATGAAGGATGAATGTATCGAAATCATTTCTTCATTGGTCCATCGTAATATCTATCTGTCAACCCGCATCGTACCGGGAGGTACCCATTCCGAGGCGAGCTGGGAACGGCAGATTCCTTTCTTCATGAATACACTCTTGTATGAAGAAGAACCGGAAACCCCGGATTCTCCCATGGATCCGGAATAAGAACTAAAGGGGAAAACTATGGAAAAACAGTACATGACTTATTACAGCCATTTCTTAGACAGAGACATGGAGATAAATATTTACGGGCACGGTGGAAGGCCCATGCTCTATATTCCATGTCAGGAAGGACGTTTCTTTGACTTTGAGAACTTTCATATGGCTGATGTATGCAGCGATTGGATCAATTCGGGAAAAATGATTGTTTTCTCTATCGATACCATCGATGCCGAAACCTGGACAAACAAATCAGGAGATCCTCGCTGGCGCATCGAGAGATATGAACAATGGATCCAATTCATCACCGAAGAACTGGCTACTTTTATCTGGGAATATGTCAGTGACAAAAATCAGTGGGCTTATGAAGGCGGCATCCTGGTTTTCGGCTGCAGCCTGGGAGCAGCCCATGCTGCTAATCTCTATTTCCGCCGTCCGGATATCTTTGACAGACTTCTTGCCCTAAGCGGAGTCTATACTGCTGCTTATGGATTTGACGGCTATATGGATGAACTGGTTTATATGAATTCTCCGGTTGATTACATGTACCGTCTACCGGAAGATCACCCGTACATAGACATTTATAACTCACAGAAGAGCGTTATCTGTACAGGGCGAGGCCCCTGGGAATACCCGGAATATACCGAGTCATTGGACCGTATTCTCAAAAGTAAACATATCCATACCTGGGTTGACTACTGGGGAGAGGATGTCCACCATGACTGGGATTGGTGGTATAAACAGGTAGTCTATTTCCTCCCTTATCTTCTGGATGAGTAAAGTAAGCACTATATCGACTGTTCATTATAATTATTTGCTATGAAAGAGGGATGTATATGAAAAATGTAGTATTTATTTCTCCGAACTTTCCAACAAACTACTGGCAATTCTGCCGTCAATTAAAGGATAACGGCATGAACGTACTTGGCATCGGTGATCAGCCCTATGACGAACTGATGCAGGAACTTAAAGACAGCCTGACAGAATACTACAAGGTAGACAGCCTGGAGCAGAGTGAAGAAGTTTACCGGGCGATTGCTTTCTTTATCTTTAAACATGGCAGAATTGACTGGCTGGAATCCAACAATGAATACTGGCTGGAGAGGGATGCCAGATTCCGCACGGACTTCAATATCCGAAGTGGTTTTCAGATTGAAGACATCCCACGGATCAAATATAAATCAAAGATGAAAGAATTCTATCAAAAGGCTGGTATCCCGGTTG
>JBGVCE010000042.1:0-2711 GCA_045226235.1 Anaerobutyricum sp. | reverse complement strand
CGCCCAATCCGCCGGACTTAACAAAGGGATAGCATTCGGAACCGATAAAGACCACACTTCTCCTCGGGCTTTCGGGAGCCTCAGGTTCAGCGATCACTTCCACAACCGGTTCTGCTTCTACCACTTTCTCTTCCACAACCGGCTCTGCTACAGCAGCTTTCTCTTCCACTTCTTCCACAACAGGAGCTGCTTTTTTGGCAGTTCTCTTTCTTGTAGTGGTTTTCTTGGCGGGCTCTGCCTTCTCTGTTTCTGCAGTTGCTTTTTTAGCAGTTGCTTTTTTGGCAGTTGTTTTCTTAGCGGTTGTTTTTTTAGCAGTTGTCTTTTTGGCGGTAGTTTTTTTTGTGGTTTTTTTGGCCGGTTCTTTTACTTCTTCTTTCTGCTCCGGCGCTTTTTCCACTACCGGATCTGCCTCATTTATAGTGACATCATTCTTCTTATCTTCTTTTTTCATAGTAAACCCCTCATTTCGTGATGATAGATTTTGTTTCTAATCAGATTATACCATATTTTGGCCTGCCTTAAAACTACATAATTCTAAATAATAACGTGCAAATATTACATCGTCTTCCATCGGAATCTGTTATAGATTTCCATGAGATCTATAAATATTTGTCAAAGAATCATTTCCATTCTGTACAGTCTGTGATAGAATAAAAAATGCATTAAACTTTAAATCAGACTCACATGTAAGGGAGAAATAACATGAAAAAAATGTCCATCGAGGAGTTTTATCAAAGACCCACATCCGAGTTAAAAGCAGCCTCTCTCTGGGAGGGGTGTCAGGTTGTCGTCAACGATGATAATAGCTTATCTTTTATCGTTAAGGTAAAAGAATGTCATATGAATCTTCATGGTACCCTTCAGGCATCCATGCAGTACCATATCTCTGACACACTTGTAGGAATGTATCTAATCCATATCGGCAGGCCAGGTGTAGGCATGGATGGACATATCTACCTCTATCGGCCCGGCAAACTAGGGGATACTCTGACCGCCACCATCTTCCCACGCAAGATTGGAAGAAGAACCGGCAATCTTGCGACAGAACTCAGAAATCAAGAGGGAAAGCTGATCTCGGAATGTGTATTTTCCGTCATGTTTGATGAAGAAAAAGCAAAATAAATAATATAAAGGAGAAAGAAAATGAAATTAAACGAAGTGGTTATCGTAAGTGCATGTCGTACTCCCATTGGTAAATTCCAGGGACAATTCAAGACAGTTAGCGCAAGAGAACTGGCTATGACAGCCGGAGCAGAAGCCATGAAAAGAGCCGGCATCGAACCTTCAGTCATTGATCAGACCGTTGTAGGCCAGGTGTACTGCGGTATGCAGGGCAGCTTACCGGCAAAACAGATCAGCTACCGTCTTGGCATTCCTGCTACAAGCAATGCCTGCTCTGTAAACCAGAACTGTGCATCCGGTATGAGAGCTCTGGAAATTGCATGTGATCACATCGCACTTGGCAAATCAGAAGCAGCCTTGGTTATCGGTGTGGAGAGTATGACCAATGCTCCATATATGCTCCCCAAAGCACGTGGTGGTTTCCGTATGGGAGATGGCCAGATCATCGACTCCATGTTACATGATGCTCTCTTTGATGAATTAAGCGGCGGCCACATGGGAGTTACCTCTGAAAATGTTGCAAAATTATACGGAATTACCAGAGAAGAGTGCGATCAGCTGGCAGTTCGCAGCCATAATCTGGCTTGCAAAGCCATCGATGAAGGTAAATTTGATGAGGAAATTGTACCTGTGGTAGTGAAAAACAGGAAGGGCGATAAGGTCATCTCTACCGATGAACATCCCATCCGTGATTGTACTATGGAGAGTATCGCAGGATTGCGTCCGGCTTTCATTAAAGACGGAGTAACAACTGCGGCCAACGCCTCCGGCATCAATGATGCTGCAGCCGCCGTTGTTGTTATGAGCCTTGATAAAGCGAAAGAGCTGGGTGTAAAACCTCTTCTTAAGATGATTAATATCACCTTCGCTGGTGTGGAACCTGATGTTATGGGTGTAGGCCCCGCTGTATCCATCCCGAAAGCTCTGGATCTTGCAGGTCTGAAGTATGAAGATGTAGATTACTGGGAGATCAACGAAGCCTTCGCCGCACAGTTCCTTGGTTGCGGAAGAAAGCTTAAGGCTGATTATGGCATCGATATCAACATGGACAGAACCAATGTAAATGGTTCAGGTATCGCTCTGGGACATCCCATCGGATGTACTGCCCTTCGTATCATCGTATCCATGTACTATGAGATGAAACGAAATGATTATAAGATCGGCGGCGCAGCTCTCTGTGTAGGAGGCGGCCCATCCATGGCATCATTGTGGACCACTGAAATTGAATAAGAACCAACCGAACATAAGATAACAAAACAGGCAGGGCCCAAAGTACCGGGTCCTGCCTTGCTTATTTATAAAGAATTATTTATTTAGAGAATATTCATACAGTTCTTTTAATTTTTCTCCGTATTCCCCCAGATTCTCAAGATCGAGAGTGCAGATTACCTGATCACATGAATCGATCAGTTTCTTGGCCCGGTCCATATCTGACTGGGCTATGGGACAAAAGGCTTTCACGCTGACTACCTCTGCAGCCAAAGCCAGGGCAGCAGAATAATCGATATCGTTTTCCCATAGGATGCCTGCAGCAAATGGAATCTGCTCCCTCTGCAGACGGCGAAAGGTCTCTGTTCCGGATCCGTCAC
>JBGVCE010000041.1:0-3014 GCA_045226235.1 Anaerobutyricum sp. | reverse complement strand
AATGCGCAGGCTCTCTCTCTCATCTCCTGGGCTGCCTTGTTGGTAAAGGTGATAGCCAGGATATTCCATGGAGGTACGCCTACCTCTTCGATCAGATAGGCGATACGGTGGGTGAGGGAACGGGTCTTCCCGGAGCCGGCCCCAGCCAGGATGAGCAGAGGGCCTTCGGTGTAGAAAACTGCTTCTCTCTGCTCAGGGTTTAAAGAATCATATATACTCATAGGCTTTCCTTTCTGTAAAAGCAAACATATGTTTTTAACGTAAGTCTGATTATACTATAAGATGAAGTCCTGGTCAAAAGGTTTTTATAACCCTGCCTATGTTGACATCTAGTTTTCAAAACAATATAATGAATTATGGAATTTCTCATCATTGTCTAAGTAAGATTGGAGGTATCTGATTGGAGCAAAAAGTACGAGAGCTGCTGGATGAATTATTACAGAATCGTGGTATTCGCCCGGAGGACATTCCTAATATAGAGCTATATATGGATCAGGTAACTACCTTCATGGATGAGCATCTGTCCGGCTATAAACGGTATCCCGAAGATAAGGTTCTGACTAAGACCATGATCAATAATTACACGAAAAATCGTTTACTTCCACCGTCAAATAAGAAGAAGTATTCCAAAGAACATGTTTTTCTTCTGATCATGATCTATTATTACAAGAGTATTCTTTCCATCTCGGATATACAGAATCTTCTGTCCTCACTGACAGAAAACTATTTCCCCAAAAACCCGAAAAATGGTCTGTCCATGAATGATATCTACTCGAAACTTATGGAACAGATGGAGGAAAGTAAACCGGATACGGAAAAGGAGATCCTGAACTCTCTCGAGAAAAGTACCGGCTTGTTTTCATCGGAGGGGATGAGTGCTGAGGAGGAGGAGAACCTGGCTACCTTCACTTTCATCAGTCAGCTGTGCTATGATATCTATCTGCGCAAACAGCTGATTGAAAAGCTGCTGGACCAGATGTGCCCACCGGAAAAGACCAAAAAGAAAAAAGAAAAATGACGCAAAAAAGCTGCTATCTGAAGAAAATAAGTCAGATAGCAGCTTCTTTATTATTCTCGATCCAGTCGGTCCAGCACCAGGTCATAGCCGTCATTCCCATAGGTCAGGCTCCTATTCACCCGACTTATGGTTGCAGTGGAAGCACCGGTCACTTCTGCAATCTCCTGATAGGTATGATTCTCCCGCAGCATACGGGCCACCTCAAATCTTTGTGCCAGAGAAATCAGTTCATTCATGGTACATAGGTCCTCGAAGAACAGCTTACATTCCTCCACGGATTTTAGCTGAAGGATCCCTTCATAGAGTGGATCCATCTCCCTGTTATGAACTTTCTTTCCCATAATTATTCCTCCTCTATGTCAAATCATTTTTTATCTTTGATATTTACGTCCGATAAATTCTTTGAATACCTCCACGGAACGGTTCACGATCAGTTCCTCCGGAAATCCCAATTCCCAGATCAGGGGTTCCGCAAAATCCCTTCTTCCGATATCAGAAAAGACATGGGCATCGCTGTTTATAATAATAGGCAGTTCATAACTCCGGCATAATTCCAGCATCCTGATCAGGTTCTCTCTGGTGTGCTTTCTGGCTCCGGCAGGATTCAGGGAGTTGTTATTCAGCTCCAACAGGGTATCGGTCTCCTTGGCCGCCTCCACCACCGCCTCATAATCCAGGGGATATAAGCCGTCGTCCGGGTGTCCGATGATATCCACCAGAGGATTATGGATGGCACCCAGTATAGCTCTGGTATTCTCTTTCCTGGTGCCCGGATTAATGCAGACACTATGGAGACTGGCAATCCGCAGATCCAGCCTCTTCAGAGCGATCACATCCAGATCCACGTGGCCGTCATAATCCAGGATGTTTAATTCTGCCCCAAACATAACTTCAATCCCACACAGATGATGGGGAACCACATGGAGATTGTGAAAATAAATATTACCGCAGCTTCCCGGCATCATGGGTGCGTGTTCTGTGATACCCAGAAGTTTCAGCCCCATATCGTGTGCAGCCTGGGCCATCTCCATAATGGTGTTATAAGCATGTCCGCTAGCTATGGTATGTGTATGTACATCCAGCAGGTATTCCATAATATTTCCTCTTTTTATCACTTTCGGATGATATGTCACTTTATTATTATATCACATTAGCGAGTTAAACTGTATAAAACTGTGGGTGAATTTTCCCGTCTTCGTAAAATTCAACGATAAGAAAGGTTCTCTGGGGTTTCATCTGACGGGGAAGGGTTATGGAACCCGGGTTCATAATGATGACATTTTCCTCCTCATACTCCTCATAATCCGGGATATGGGTATGACCGTAAAAGATGATATCTGCGCTGTATTCCTGCCCTTTTTCCAACAGATCATTTAATCCCCAGTTTACACCGTAACGGTGGCCATGGGTTACAAAGCAGATATGGCCGGCAAATTCAAATACATCTTCCTCCCGGTTCAAAAAACCTCTGTCACAGTTCCCCTTTGCAACATACACCGGACAATCCACCAGGCTTTCCAGGTACTCCGGACTCCAGGTGGAGTCCCCACAATGAACCATGGCGTCAAATCTGCCTTTAAACTCATCCAATATAGTTCTGATCTCGTACTCACTACCGTGATTATCACTTAGAATCAACAGTCTTTTCGTCTTGTCCATCTCTGGACCCTCCTTCTTCTCTTCGGTCTCTTTTTCTTCTTGCCCCAATTATACTTGATTTCAATGGAAAAAGAAACTATACTATGGGAGAAATCAAGTAAATCATTTGGAGGCAATTATGGCTAATAAAAATGATCCCATCGCGGTTTTTGACTCCGGGATGGGTGGAATCAGTGTTCTCAGAGAGATGGTACGTCTGATGCCGGAAGAAGATTTTATCTATCTGGGCGATTCCAAAAATGCTCCTTACGGCACAAAATCTATGGAGGAAGTGAAGTCCCTGACTCTGACCAATATAGCCTATCTGCTGGATAGATATCATGCCAAGGCCATCGGC
>JBGVCE010000040.1:0-3065 GCA_045226235.1 Anaerobutyricum sp. | reverse complement strand
TGATTTATGTGGCAGCTGTGGATGAACATTTTTCTCATCGGACCTATATTTTTGACGTCTGTTCCGCCAAATCCGGATATAGTCCTTACAAAGTCGGGTATACAGATGATATCCGGGAAGAAAATGCAGAGGATTTCGAAAAGGTATATCAGGGTGAGATTGTGACTTATACCCATGATGATTATTCTACTGCCTTGTTTCCCATGAGAGACTCCGAGACAGATGAGATCATCGCCGTTATCGGTGTGGTGAAACCCATGACGGAATTAACCATGGCCCGGTCCACATATATCCGGCAGATCGTCATATTTACCATAGTGCTGTCCTTAGTGGTAATCATTGTCTGGGTATATATTATGAGGAGACGGCTGATCGATCCTCTGAAAAAGATTGCATTAGAAACACAGCGGTTTTCCGAAAATGAAGAATTGCCGGAAGAGAAGCTCCAGGTTTCAATCAATCAGAACAATGAGCTTGGCAGACTGGCCTACGAAGTAGATATGATGGAGGAGAAGATCGTAAACGATGTGCTGGAGATCATGCGGATCACCTCAGAGAAGAACCGTGTGATGGCGGAACTGGATCTGGCTAGAAAGATTCAGAATAATGTTCTTCCTAAAATCAGTTCCGGTTTTCCGGGGAGAAAAGAATTTACCATAAATGCAATGATGAATCCCGCCAAAGAGATTGGTGGAGACCTGTACGATTTCTTCTTTATCGATGATGACCACTTCGCCATTGTGATGGCGGATGTTTCCGGAAAAGGAATTCCTGCAGCTCTCTTTATGATGATATCCAAGATGCTGATCAAGAATCGCTGCATGGAAGGCGGGGAACCCAGTGAGATCTTAGAAGATGTCAATAATACCATATGTGTGAATAACCGGGAAGATATGTTTGTCACCGTCTGGATTGGAATCCTGGAGATATCCACAGGAATCGTGACTGCCGCTAATGCAGGACATGAGTACCCGATCCTCTGTAAGGCAGGAGGGAATTTTGAACTGTTCAAGGATCCTCATGGATTCGTGATTGGCGGGATGGAGGGTATGAAGTATAAGACCTACCGTTTCCGTATGGAGAAGGACAGTGTCCTTTTCATCTACACGGATGGTGTTACAGAAGCCGTGAATTCAAAGAATGAGCAGTATGGGCTCGACAGACTGCTGCAGACTTTGGATAAGGTGGAGGACAGAAACCCGGATAATCTGATCAAGAGTGTGGTCGATGATATAGAAACATTTATAGGGAAGGCAAATCAATTTGATGATACTACCATGTTGAGTGTTCATTATTATGGACAGGAAGAAGCAGTATCAGAAGAAGATACTAAGGGGAATGTGATGGCTGAGTTAAAGATCGAAGCGTTAAGAGAAAATCTGAATCGTGTGATGGCTTTTGTGGATGAACATCTGGAAGGGATTGATTGCCCCATGAAGGCCCAGATGCAGATTGACCTCTGTGTGGAGGAAATGTTTATCAATGTAGCCAGCTATGCCTATGGCGACCAAATGGGAGATGCGATCATCCGGCTGGAAGAGGAGAAGGATACCTCCGGCATCAGTATAGTCCTGGTGGATGAAGGTATGCCTTATGATCCTCTCGCTAAGGCGGATCCGGATGTGACTGCTTCCGCAGACCAGAGGCAGATCGGAGGATTGGGTATCTTCCTGGTGAAGAAGAACATGGATGACATCTCTTACAAACGGGATGGGAATAAAAATGTTTTCCGCATGACAAAATACTTCTGAGACTTGCGGTCAAACAGAGCGTTCTATTGGATAGAAGATTGATCTTTGAATCAATCTTCTATTTTTCTTTCGTAAATACAAGAAGAAATCTAAAAATCAGACAAATATTCTAAAAAAATGAAATTTATAGTTTTCATTTCTGCAAATTTAGTATATAATGAATTTTGTTATTATAGACAGAATATGAAATAGAAAAGAGGGATTCGTATGAGTATTAATGTTGGAATTATAGGATATGGTAATCTTGGAAGAGGCGTGGAGCTGGCTGTGAACAATGCTCCTGATCTGGATCTGAAGGCAGTATTTACCAGAAGAGATCCGTCTTCTTTGAAGATACTCTCCCCCGATGTCCCCGTGGTCCATGTTGATGAAGCTCCAAAGTGGTCCGAAGACCTGGATGTTGTGATTTTATGTGGCGGCAGCGCTACGGATCTTCCGGTACAGACACCGGAATATACCAAATATTTTAATGTGGTGGACAGCTTTGATACCCATGCCAGGATTCCGGAACATTTTGCAAATGTGGATAGAGCAGGCAAGGAGAACGGTCACGTAGCGGTGATTTCCGTAGGCTGGGACCCGGGTTTATTCTCCCTTGCAAGAATCTACAGTAACTCTGTACTTCTGGATGGAAAAGATTATACTTTCTGGGGACGTGGTGTTAGCCAGGGACACTCCGATGCTATCCGCCGTATTCCGGGTGTTAAGAACGCCAAACAGTACACTGTTCCTGTTCAGGCAGCTTTGGATGCTGTAAGATCCGGTTCCAATCCGGAACTTTCCACCAGAGACAAACACGAGCGTGAATGCTATGTCGTTCTGGAGGAAGGCGCAGACGCAGCCGAAATCGAGACTGCCATCAAGACTATGCCTAATTATTTTGCAGATTATAATACCACAGTGCACTTTATCAGTGAGGAAGAATTTAATCAGAACCATCAGGGGATGGCTCATGGCGGGTTTGTAATCCGCACCGGCAAAACCGGAGCAGGAAAAGAAAACAATGAGATGATCGAATTCCAGCTTAAACTTGATTCGAACCCTGAGTTCACCGGCAGTGTGCTTGCTGCCTATGCCCGTGCGGTGGCACGCCTGAATGCGGAAGGAAAATCCGGATGCATGACCGCTTTCGATATCGCGCCGGCTTATCTAAGTCCCTTAAGCGGTGAAGAGTTAAGAGCCCATCTGTTATAAACCAATGCGTTTAAAAAGGAGCTGTTCAAAAAGCCAATGTCATTAAGTTAAGATGGCAGCATCCACAAGGTACTCCTGAAATTAAGTGGAGAGATCTCAATAAATAAATGAGATCTCTCC
>JBGVCE010000039.1:0-5856 GCA_045226235.1 Anaerobutyricum sp. | reverse complement strand
CGATTCGAGTTGGACAAGAGAACCGAAAAAGAATTTCTGCGCATAAGGACAAGAAAACTGCTGGTGCCTTCCACCATCGGACTTCTGGTATTCGGCTGGGTGTTGGGATATTATAATACGTTGATCTCAGGTGCCCTTGACAGGATGGGGGCGGTTCCAAAACCTGTGTTATACCTGATTTTGTCCGTAAGTGGCTGCGGTCCTCTGTGGTACATACAGATGCTCTGGCTTTTCAGTGTCCTTCTGCTATTGATCAGAAGGATAGAAAAAGACAGGTTTTATAATCTATATGGAAAGGCAAATGTCCCCATGCTTCTGTGTCTGACTGTCCTGGTGTACGGGGCGGCTCAGATACTAAATACTCCAATCGTTGTAGTATACCGGTTTGGCATCTATGGCCTCGGTTTTTTCATCGGATATTTTGTCATGTCACATGATGAAGTGATGGACAGAGTCGGAAGAGCCTGGATCCCGTTAATTATCCTGGCACTTATCATGTGCGTCCTTTTTGTGGTAAATTATTGGGGACAGTCATATCCGGACCATGAAGTCCTGGATACTGTCCTTTGTAATATCTATTCCTGGACCGGTGTTCTCGGCGTCATGGCATTTATGAAAAGATGGGGGAATTTTGAGAATACATTCACCAGATGGATGTGCAGAAAATCCTGGGGACTGTACCTGTTCCATTATCTTATGATCGCGGTGACCGGATGGTATCTGAGGAGGCTTTGCCCGTCTTTAGCCCCGGTTGTGGTATATCTGCTTGTAGCGGTAGCAGGTTTTGCGGGGTCATTTATATTATATGAAATCATGAGCCGCATACCGCTGATCAGGTGGTGTGTACTGGGAATTAAGAAGGAGAAGAAATAGATGAGTTTTTCGGAAAATCTGATTGAGCTTAGAAAACTGAATAATTATACCCAGGAAGACCTGGCCGAACTGATCGGGGTATCGAGACAGACCCTTTCGAAATATGAGACCGGAGAGTCCCTTCCTGACATAGAGAAATGCAAACAGCTGGCCGAAGTCTTCTCTGTAACCATAGATGATCTTATATCCTATGAAAAAAACAGTGCCAACAATATGGGCTTTGGCATCCCACCGAAAGGAAAACACATATTCGGTATGGTGAAGGTCGGTGAAAAAGGTCAGATTGTGATACCGGCTAAAGCCAGGAAGATTTTTGATATAGTACCGGGAGATAACCTGGTGGTTCTCGGGGACGAGGGACAGGGAATAGCATTGATAAAGGAAAAAGGCCTTCTTGGATTGATAAACAGAGCCAAAATGACTTTTTGAAGTCTGCCTGGAGTATCCTGGGCTTATTTTTCCTTAGGGTAGAAATACGAAGATATGCATGCTATACTTATTTGTTAAGAAATAAACTCCAGGAGGAATGATTATATGAGCTATTTCACTCTAAGTAATGGAGAGAAACTATATTATGAGGATAAGGGAAATGGTCCGGAAACGATCATTATGATGCATGGCTGGACCAGCTCCCATGAAATCTATCAAGAACCGGTGGAAAGACTGCAAAAACAGGCCAGATGCATTATCTATGATCATCGGGGACATGGGAAGAGTAAAAATGCCAACAGTGGGAACCCTACTATGGAAACCCTTGCAAATGATTTGAATGAAATCATTCAGGGTCTTTCTCTCTCCAATATCACACTTCTGGGATGGTCCATGGGCGCCGGTGTTGTATTTAATTATGTCCGGCTTTATGGCTATGATAATCTTAAGCAGATAATCCTTTGCGACATGACACCTAAACAGCTCAATGATGAGGAATGGAAGCTCGGACTGTATCAGGGCAGATATACCAAGGAAGATATGGAGCGGGATGCGAATAAGGACTTCTATTCCCTGTACAAGGAATTCGCTGTAGGTACTATTCCAAAATTGAAAAAAATACCTGGTTTTCTTCTGAAGAAACCCTTGAAAAAGAGGCTGGCCAACTGTGATGAATCCACACTGAAAAGTCTGGCTGCATCCATGAAAAGCCAGGATAACCGCCCGATCGTCGGGCAGATCACAGTACCCTTCATATATTTTTATGCAGATCCGGGATCCTTGTTCTCCCCGGAACTTGCTGATTGGTACAGAAGTCATGTTAAGACAAGTTTCAAGGCTGTACGTTTCCCGGACAGTACCCATATGCTGGTAAGTGATCACCCTGAGAAGTTTGCAGAGGAGGTTAGCAGAGTTCTCCAATGAATAATATGATTATAAAAGAAATACAAGAAGAATTGTTTCGCCTTCAGGATGAAGGTTACCGGGGTTTTCAGAAAAAACTGATACCAACTGTGAACCCGGATACCATAATCGGGGTGAGAACCCCTGAACTGAGAAAGCACGCAAAACAGCTTGCCAAAAGGGAGGATATCCGGGAATTTCTGAGGAATCTTCCCCACAGCTATTTTGATGAGAACCAGCTGCATGCCTTTATCATATCCGGATTGAAAGACTATAACCGGTGCCTGGAGGAGGTGAGCTGTTTCCTGCCCTACGTGGACAACTGGGCTACCTGTGACCAGATGTCTCCCAAGATATTCAAAAAACACAGGCAGGATCTGCTTGCCCATATCAGGGAATGGATGGACTCCGGCGAAACCTATAAGGTTCGCTTTGCCCTGGGTATGCTGATGGAACATTTCCTGGATGAGGATTTCGCGGTGGAATATCTGGAGATGGCTGCCGGCATCCGGTCTCAGGAGTATTATGTTAATATGATGGTGGCCTGGTATTTTGCAACTGCTTTAGCCAAACAGTATGAAGCAGCACTTCCTTTTCTCCAGGATCAAAGGCTGGATACCTGGACCCATAATAAGACAATTCAGAAGGCGGTGGAGAGTTACCGCATTAGCCCGGAACAAAAGGCATACCTTAAGACCCTAAAAATCAAGAATAAAAAATGAGGTTAAACATGGACAAAAAACTTTTCATCCAGGCTATGACCAAATTCATATCCGGGTTGTTCCTGGTGTCTATCCTGCTGTTTCTTCCTGCGGGTACCCTTGCTTTCCCTCAGGCATGGCTCCTGATAGCCGTCCTTTTCCTTCCAATGGCTCTGGCAGGAGCTGTCATGATGAGATGGAGTCCTGATCTCCTGCGAAAAAGGCTTAACATGAAGGAAAAGCAAGAGGAGCAGAAAGGGGTTATATTTTTTAGCAGTCTGATGTTTCTGGCAGCCTTTATCCTGGCAGGACTTAACTACCGCTTTCAGTGGTTTATGCTTCCCTTATGGATTTCCTATGTGGCGGCTGCCATTTTCCTGGTGGGATACCTTTTATTTGCGGAAGTACTTCGTGAGAACGCTTATCTGTCAAGGACCGTTGAGATTCAGGAGGATCAGAAAGTTATCGACACAGGACTTTACGGTATAGTCAGACACCCTATGTATATGAGTACCCTGATCTTGTTTCTGGCCATGCCGCTGATACTGGGTTCTCCTCTCTCATTTATCATTATGTTACTCTATATCCCAATCATCGGAGTGCGTATGAATAATGAGGAGAAAGTGCTGGAGGAAGGTCTGAAGGGATACACAGAGTATAAAAACAGAGTCAGATACCGGGTGATTCCTTTTATCTGGTAGTAGAATAGTATTGGCACCCTTGCGGTGCCTTTTTGTTTGCTATAAAAATGTATATGGGATATACTGATATAAAATAACTATAATTTTTTTATATAGGAGAACAAGTCTTATGAAAAATGTACCTGGAAGAATCAAATGGATATTCGCTGTAGGACAGCTTGGCTGGTCCATCCTGTCCGGAATCGTCGCTAATCTGCTGGTCAACTTTTATCTGCCCGACTCCACGGGGGAGGGTGTGATTACCTTCGTAACCAGCGCAACCTTTCTTGGTTTGACCGTTATCGGAATCATAACGGCCTGCGGCCGTCTGGTGGATGCAGTGACTGACCCCTGGATCGCCAGCATGTCGGATAATTGTGGCAGTAAGCTTGGAAAGAGAATCCCTTTTATGAGGTACTCTGCCTTCCCCTTTGCCCTGGTGACGGTGCTGATTTTCTGCTGCCCGGTCAGGGGCGTGTCCGTGATCAATGTTGTCTGGTTAGCGGTAACCATGATCTTATTCTACATCTTTATGACAGCCTACTGCACACCATTTAATGCCCTGATTCCTGTGCTGGGACGAAACCAGAAGGACCGTATGGATATCTCCACCTACATTTCTTTGACCTTCATCCTGGGTACCGGTCTTGCTTTTTCCGGAAAGATGATCTGGGAGGTAGTTTACGGCGCCACCGGCTGGGAGTATTATTTTTGTGCCAGACTAACACTGGCGGTACTGGCAGTAATTGCATTTATCTGTATGATCCTGCCTGCTTTCCTGATTAATGAGAAAGACTATGACAATACACCTCCAGGGAGCGAAAATGCCTTCAAATCTCTTAGCAAAACGTTCGGCAACGGACATTTTCGTGTCTTTGTCTTATCAGATATCATCTACTGGATTGGTATCACCATGTTCAACACAGGATTTATCTATTATGTGGAGGTACTTCTCAAGCTGAACAACTATATGATTCTCTTTATTTTCATGACTTTCGTCACCTTTATTTGTTATCCGATAGTAAATATGCTGTCCAGAAAATTCGGGAAGAAGAGGTTGCTGGTTGTGGGATTCGGAATCTTTGGCTTTGCCTTTTTGATTTCCGCTTTTGCAGGAAAGATCAGTTTTATTCCCAATCAAATATACGGTTTTATCATCTGCGTCATGGTGGGGATTCCTTTGTCTATCCTGGGAGTAATCCCCCAGGCCATCGTTGCAGATATCGCAGAGAGCGACTGCATCGAAACAGGGGAAAACAGGGATGCCATGTTTTATGCGGCAAGGACTTTTGCCTACAAGCTGGGACAGTCCATCGCCATGATCATCTTTACCTCCCTGGCTGTTATCGGACAGTATACAGAAACCAACTCTGCGGGAGAGCAGATCATCCGTAACACCGGCACCGGATACCGGATCAGCCTGCTCATTGCCCTGGTACTTTGCCTGATTGCCATGGCCGTGATTCTTTTCTATGATGAGAAGACAGTCATGGGCATAATTGAAAAGGCCCATGCCGGGGAAGAGGATGTGGTGAGTAAGGAAGCATGAGGTAAATGATGACAGATTTGTTTTTTCGATACAGGATAACTGGTCAGGTGACCGAGACTTCCTCCAGTGATGAAAATATCCTGATTGAGGAAGAGTATACTGGTAAGAGGAGAAAGATTACGGTTACCGCCCTCAGGCAGATGCGCCTTTATGAGGCTTCCATCCATCTGCCCAGATCCTTTGACCCGGAGGATCTGATTATGGCTAACGGATATCAGTCCTGGACAGAGACCAGGGAGTTTTTCGGGGAGGAAAACCTGAATGACCTAAGAAGGGTCCCCGCGGTGATTGAGAACAGATAC
The DNA here is from genome assembly GCA_045226235.1 of Anaerobutyricum sp. Taxonomy (GTDB): domain Bacteria; phylum Bacillota; class Clostridia; order Lachnospirales; family Lachnospiraceae; genus Anaerobutyricum. The sequence continues at coordinate 419 of JBGVCE010000039.1, read as the reverse complement.
CATTTCCGTGCCTATGGTTCTCAGGCCTTCTGGCCTTTGGATAAAAGCTATATTCTGGGGTTTGATTATTCTTATATCCGGAGGGAAGATCCCCTGTTTATCGGGAGTTTTAACCATAAAAACGCCTATCTGCTGATTCAGTTTAGCAGGGATGAGAATCTGATTATACTACATAGTGATGTATCCCACCGATTGCTTAAAAAGGGAGAGACCTTTACCGTATTTGATTATATTCTGTCAGAAAACGGAAAGGATTACTGGTCAGAGTATACTCCACGCTACCGAAAAAAGCTCTTTGGCTATACTTCCTGGTACAACCATTATCAGAATATCGATGAAAAACTGATCCTGGAGGCTTTGGATGAAGCGGACGAGCGCTTTGACCTTTTCCAGATCGATGACGGCTTCGAGACCTTTGT